>NZ_QGMX01000007.1 GCF_003336745.1 Thermus caldifontis
TGTCTTAGGCACGCCGCCAGCGTTCACCCTGAGCCAGGATCAAACTCTCCAATAAAAAACGCCTAAAGGCGTGATCTTTCGTGCGTTGCCCTGTTCCTGCGCTTTCAAGATCCCCCGCCGGTCCAACCGGCGCAACATTGAATGTACCAGGTGGGGGCTTTTCTGTCAAGATGGGGTCATGGTGGACCTCTTGGTGGTGGTCCCCCACCCCGATGACGAAAGCTTTGGCGCTGGAGGGGCCCTTCTTCTTGCCAAGGAAGCTGGGCTTAGGACGGGGATCCTGACCCTCACCCGGGGGGAAGCAGGAAGGACCTTGGGGCTATGCTCCCCGGAGGAGCTACCCCAGGTGCGGGTGAGGGAACTCCAACAGGCAGCGGAAATCCTGGGGGTGGATTTCCTCCAGGTCCTCCCCTTTCCCAACGCCCTGCCCCAAGCGGTTCATTCGGGGTTCAGGGGCCCCAAAGGGGCCGGCGAGGGGCCCCGTGGCTTGGCCTCGGGGAAAGGTCTCCTAGACCATCCGGAAGCGGAAGCCGCTATACGGGAATGGCTCCTTACCCTTAGGCCCCGGTACGTGGTCACCTTTCCCCCAGACGGTATCAACGGCCACCCCGACCACGTGGCCACGAGCCGCTACGCCAAAAGGGCGGCGGAAGGCCTGGCCCAGGTGGTGTACTTTGTGCGGCCCGAAGGCCCCTGGCCCGTCACCCACCGCCTGCGCCTCCCCGAATGGGCCTTGGCCCGTAAGCTCAAGGCCCTGGCCCAGCACCGGACCCAGGCCCTTTCCATCCTAGCCTTCATGGAAGGATATCCCGAACGGCTTTGGACGGAAACCTTTCACCTTCCGGGCTTCCAGGGCACGGAGGAGGGGCCATGGTGGTAAGGCCCTTGGACCACACCGCCGACGTGGGCTTTGCGCTGGAGGCAAGGAGCCTCGAGGACCTCTTCCAAGCCGCCCTCAAAGGGCTTTTGCAGGTGGTGTTCCTCTATCCTCCGGAAGGGGGCAGCTGGCGCCGGCGCCTTTCCCTGGAGGCCGAGGACCTGGAAACCCTCTTGGTGCGTTTCCTCAACGAGCTCATCTACCTGATCCAGACCAAGGGCTTCGTGCCCGGAGGGGCGCGGGTAAGGATAGAAAAGAAGGATGAAGGCTACCGCCTCACCGCCACCCTCTGGGGGGAACCCTTCCAGGAAGCCTTCGGTTTTCAAGGGGAGGTGAAGAGCGCCACCTTTCACGGCCTAAGGGTGAGCCAGGAGAACGGGAGGTGGCGGGCCCAGGTGATCCTAGACGTGTAGGGCGGAAAGGCCTGCCCGCACCCGCTGCAAAAGCCCCGCCCCCACCAAGGCCTTGGCCCGGAGAAGGGCGTTTTTCACCGCTAACGGGTCGGCGGAACCGTGGCCGATAAAAACCGCCCCCTCCACCCCCAGAAGGGGCATGGCCCCGTACTGGGAGGGATCCACCTTTTCCTTCAACTTTCGCAGGGCCCCCCGGGCCAAAAGGGCCCCCAGCCTGGCCCAAAGGCTTCCGCTAAGGGCCTCCTTGACCCAGCCCAAGAGCACCTTGGCCTCCCCTTCCGCCAGCTTCAGGACCACGTTTCCCGTAAAACCATCGGTGACCACCACCTCCGTGGTGCCCAAGAAGATGTCCCGCCCTTCCACGTTGCCGAAAAACCGCTCCCCCAAGGCGCTTTTAAGGAGGGGATAGGTTTCCAGCACCAGGGCGTTCCCCTTCCCTTCCTCCTCGCCGATGGAAAGGAGGCCCACCTTGGGCGCTGGCAAACCGTTGGCCTCGGCATAGGCCAGGCCCATGGCGGCGAACTGCACCAAGAAGGAGGGGCGGCAGTCGGCGTTGGCCCCCCCGTCCAGGAGGAAGGTGCGCCCCCTTTGGCTGGGGAACTCCACCAAAAGGGCGGGCCGTTCCACCCCCTTCACCCGCCCCAGGGTGAAAAGGGCCGCGGCCATGGTGGCCCCGGTGTGGCCCATGGACACCACCGCCTGCACCTCGCCCCGCTTCAGGAGGTCCATGGCCACCATGATGGAGCTTTCCCGACGCTTTCTCACCTCGGTGGCGTGCTCCTCCATGGGAATCCAGTCCGGGGCATGATGGATGGGCAAGGAGGCCCCTAAGCGGGAAAGCTCCGCCCGCAAGCGGGCCTCTTCTCCCACCAAAAGGACCTCCACCCCTTCCTTGGCTGCCAGGAGGGCCCCCTGGACCGTCACCCCAGGGGCCCGGTCCCCCCCCATGGCGTCCAGGGCGATCCTCATGCGCTTGGCGGCAGGTGCTTCTGAATCTTGGCCTCAAAGTTGCGCTTGGGCTGGGCCCCCACCAGGACCTCCACCGGCTGGCCGTTTTTGAAGAGGATCACCGTGGGAATGCTCATGACCCTAAAGCGCATGGCCGTTTTGGGGTTTTCGTCCACGTCCAGCTTGGCCACCAAGACCTTCCCTGCGTACTCCCTGGCCAGCTCCTCCAGGATGGGAGCGATCATGCGGCAAGGAGCGCACCACTCCGCCCAGAAGTCCACCAGGACCAGGGGGTGTCCGCTTAAGGTCTGGTCAAAGTTGGCGTCGGTAACCTCTATGGGCTTCGCCATACCCCACCACTTTAAAACAAAACCCCGAGGGCATACACCCCCGGGGGGAACCCTTAGGGTTATCGTTTCTTCTTGCCGCCCTTCTTGCCCCCCTTGCCGCCGAAGCCCCCGGTGCCTCGGAGGAAGCTTTTCAGCTTGTTCTCGAACTCGGGGGATTGCTTGGGCAGGCGCCTGGGCCTGGGAGGTGGGGCTCCTTCTGGGGCGGGGGTGAGGTCCTTGATGGAAAGGTCCAGCCGCCCCTTGGCGTCCCGGCCCTTTACCATCACCTGGACGATATCCCCCTCGTTGAGAAAGTCCCGCACGTTCTTCACGAACTCATGGGCGATCTGGGAGATGTGCACCAGGCCCTGCTCGCCCCCCGGGAGCTCCACGAAAGCGCCAAAATCCGTAACCCGCACCACGCGGCCCTCTACCACACTTCCTGCTTCTAGGTCCACTTTCCTTCTCCCTTTGCGCGGCGGTGATCCGCGATGCCCCCACTATAGCACAAAGGGGCGCACCCCCTTCCGGTCCAAGGAGGCCAGGAGCTCGGCGAAGGTGCGCCCCAGCACCGGGTGCCGCCCCTCAGGAATAAGGTCGGCCAGAGGTACCAGGACAAAGGCCCGCTCGGAAAGCCTAGGGTGGGGCACCTCGAGGCCCTCCTCCTGCAAGACCAGGTCCCCGTATAGGAGGAGGTCCAGGTCAATGGTCCTTGGCCCCCAGCGCTCCTTCCGCTTTCGCCCCAGGCTCTGCTCTACCGTCAAGAGGCCCTCCAGAAAAGCCCTGGGGGAAAGCTCCGTGTCCACCTCCGCCACCAGGTTCAGGTAAAGGGGCTGGGGCGGGCCCACGGGCTCGGTTTCGTACACGGGGGAAAGGCGAAGGAAATGGGTTTTCTCCAGGCGGGAAAGGAGGGAAAGGGCCTTTAGCAGGTAGCCTGCCCGGTCCCCCAGGTTGGAGCCCAAGCCCACATAGGCCAGCACCCTCCCAGTCTATCCGTTGACAGGAGGCCCCCATCCCCCTACCCTGAAGGGGAGATGGCCGCCTGGGGCAAAACCTAATGGGGCCTGGGAAGCCTGGCTTCCCGGGCCTGCCCGGGGGCTTTTCTTTTGGAGGCGAGCATATGGTTAAGGAGGTCTACGAAGACTGGCGCACCCTCCTCGAGGCGGAAAAAGCCCTGGATACCGGCGTCTATACCAAGCACGACCTGCTTTGGGTGCGAGGGCAAGGGGCTAGGGTCTGGGATGCCGAAGGCAACGAGTACATTGACTGCGTGGGGGGCTACGGGGTGGCCAACCTGGGCCACGCCAACCCTGAGGTGGTGGAGGCCATCAAGAAGCAGGCGGAAACCCTCCTTTCCATGCCGCAAACCCTTCCCACCCCCATGCGGGGGGAGTTCTACCGCACCCTGGTGGGCCTTCTCCCTCAGGAGCTCAACCGGGTCTTCCCCACCAACTCCGGCACCGAGGCCAACGAGGCCGCCATCAAGTTCGCCTGGGCCCACACCAAAAGGCGCAAGCTGGTGGCCGCCATGAGGGGTTTCTCCGGCCGCACCTTAGGAAGCCTTTCCGTCACCTGGGAGCCCAAGTACCGGGAACTCTTCATGCCCCTTTTGGGGCCGGTGGAGTTCATCCCCTATAACGATGTGGAGGCCCTGAGGAGGGCGGTGGACGAGGAAACCGCGGCGGTGATCCTCGAGCCCGTCCAGGGGGAGGGGGGGGTGCGCCCCGCCACCCGGGAGTTCTTGGAAGCCGCTCGGGAAGCAACCCGGGAAAAGGGAGCCCTGCTGATCCTGGACGAGATCCAGACCGGTATGGGCCGCACCGGGAAACGCTTCGCCTTTGAGCACTACGGGGTGGTGCCCGACATCCTCACCCTGGCCAAGGCCCTGGGGGGCGGGGTGCCCATAGGGGCGGCGGTGATGCGGGAGGAGGTGGCGAGGAGCATGCCCAAGGGAGGCCACGGCACCACCTTTGGGGGCAACCCCTTGGCCATGGCCGCCGGGGTGGCCGCTTTGCGCTACCTGGAGCGCACCCGGCTTTGGGAAAGGGCGGCGGAGCTTGGTCCTTGGTTCATGGAAAGGCTCAGGGAGATCCCCTCCCCCAAGATCCGCGAGGTGCGGGGGCTTGGGCTTATGGTGGGCCTCGAGCTCAAGGAAAAGGCCGCCCCGTACATCGAACGCCTGGAAAAGGAGCACCGGGTTTTGACCCTGCAGGCGGGCCCCACGGTGATCCGCTTCCTCCCCCCCTTGGTGATCGAAAAGGCGGATCTGGAGCGGGTAGTGGAAGCGGTGCGGGCTGTGCTAAGCTAGCAGGATGAGGCAGCGCTTCCGCGTGGAGGTGGAACGGGACGAGGAAGGCTACCTGGTGGCCCACGTCCCGGAGCTAAGGGCCCATACTCAGGCCAGGAGCTTCCCGGAGTTGCTTGAACGCTTGCAGGAGGCCATAGCCGTTTCCTTGGAAACCGAAGAAGAGGTCTCCGTACTGGGATTTTCCGGCGATTTGGAGATCGAAGCCGCATGAGCCCCCGCCTAACCCCCATCGCGGGGAAGGAGCTGGTCCGCCTCCTTCAAAGGGAAGGTTTCCAGGTGGTGCGGATGCGGGGAACCCACGTGCGTCTAAAGCACCCGGACGGGCGAGCTACCACGGTACCCGTACACGAGGGCGAGCTCCTTCGCCCCGGAACCCTTTTGGGGATCCTTCGCGATGTGGGTTGGAGCAAGGAAGAGTATGAGCGCAAACGGCTTAGATCCCGTTGAGTTCCTGATGGGGGCCCTAAAGATCCCCTCCCCCTCGGGTGAAGAGCGCCTGGTGGCGGAGTACCTGGCGGAGGGCATGGAACGGCTCGGCCTTAAAGGCTTTGTGGACGAGGCGGACAACGCCCGGGGCCAGGTGGGGCATGGGCCCATCCAGGTGGTCCTTCTGGGGCACATCGACACCGTCCCCGGGGTGGTGCCCGTAAGGCTGGAGGGCAACAAGCTTTTTGGCCGGGGAGCGGTGGACGCCAAGGGCCCCTTCGTGGCCATGGTTTTCGCCGCCGCTGGGCTTTCGGAGGAGGCGAAGGGGCACCTTACCGTTCACCTGGTGGGCGCCACCGAGGAGGAGGCCCCCAGTTCCAAGGGCGCCCGCTTCGTGGCTCCCAGGCTTAAGCCCCACTACGCCATCATCGGGGAGCCCTCGGGCTGGGAAGGCATCACCTTGGGGTACAAGGGGAGGCTTCTGGTAAGGGCAAGGCGGGAAAAGGATAACTTCCACTCCGCCCACCACGAGCCCAACGCCGCCGAGGAGCTCATCAGCTACTTTGTGGCCATCAAGGCCTGGGCCGAGGCCATGAACGTGGGGCAAAAGGCCTTTGACCAGGTGCAGTACACCCTAAGGGATTTTCGCATCCAGCCCGCAGAGCTCAAACAGGTGGCGGAGATGCTCTTTGACCTGCGCCTACCCCCTAGGCTACCCCCGGAGGAGGCCATCCGCCACCTCAGCGCCTATGCGCCCCCCACCATTGAGCTGGAGTTTTTCGGCCGGGAGGTACCCTACCTGGGCCCCAAGGACACCCCCCTGACCCGGGCCCTAAGGCAGGGGATCCGCAAGGCGGGGGGCAAACCCGTCTTCAAGTTGAAAACCGGCACCAGCGACATGAACGTCCTGGCCCCCCACTGGAACGTACCCATGGTGGCCTATGGACCAGGGGACTCCGCCTTGGACCACACGCCCTACGAGCATGTAGAGGTGGAAGAGTTCCTAAAAGGGATAGAGGCCTTACGGGAAGCCCTCGAGGCCCTGGCCAAAACCCACGCTTCCCCCAAAAACCTAGGCTAAACTTGAGGCGTGGTTGCCTATTGGCTTGGGCTTCTGGTCCTTATTTTATTCCTGGGTCTATTCCCGCCCACCGCTCCCTGGAGCGAGCGCTTCCTCACCCCCCTGGTGGCCCTGGTGGGTGGGGGGGTTCTCCTGATGCGGAAGGAAGCGGCCTTTGGCTTGGGGCTCCTCTTTTGGGGTCTGGGGGATCTGGCGTGGACCCTGGAGGACCTTACCGGCTGGTCCCGGGGACTTTACCTGGAGTTTCCCTACCTGATCGGCTACCTGTTCCTCACCCTGGGGCTTCTAAAGGTTTCCGCCTCCCCCCCTCGTCTGAGCCTTGGGCTCTTACCCCTGGGGCTTCTGGGCCTCCTCTCGGCCCTCCAGCCTAAGCTGGGCATAGACCGCATCTATATGGTTTGGGATGCCTTGCTTCTCCTTCTCCTCTTACCCAGGTTGGAGCTTGTCTTCCAGAAGGGCCCGGGAGGACGAGCTCTCTGGGGCGTGGGGCTTCTCCTCCTCTTGGTGGCGGACATGGCCTACGCCTTCTTGGAGGCGGCCGGGGGGTACCCCACCGGGCATCCCGTCCACCTGCTTTGGACCCTGGGCTACCTCCTCCTGGCCCTGGGGGTGCTGGAGGAGCGAAAGGTGAGGGCCTCCTTCCTGGGGCAGGCCCTGGCCCTTGGGGGGCTCTTCCTGATGCCCGCTTCCTTGGTAAACGACCCGTCCCCTTGGGAAGTGCGGGTCCTGGCTCTTTACGGCGGTCTGGTGGGAGGGTTGGGCCTCCTTTACGCCAACTACCTGGAATGGCACCGAACGGAGGAGAAGGGATTGCGTTGGACCCGGTTCCTGGAGGAGCTCGCCCGCCTCTCCCCCAGCGTGACCCAGACCTTGAGCCCAGAGGCTCTTCTCATGGGGGCCCTCGAGGCCACCCGCCACCTCCTCCCCACGGCCGTGGGCCTGGAGGTGCGGGGGAGGCGGGGCCTGGTGGGGGAACGAACCCCCTATGCCCTCACCATTCCTTTAAGCGGGGATGCCGCCTACCTCTACCTGCAAGGCCCCTTGGAAGAATCCATCCCCCCAGGCTTCCTCTCCCTTTTGGGGGAGCGGATAAGGCAGGTGCTGCGCCAGGTGGAGTGGGGCACCTTAGCCCTCACCGATCCCCTCACCGGCCTCCTGAACCGGCGGGGCCTCGAGGTTGAACTGCCCAAACTCCTGGCCCTGGCCCGGCGCTACCAGGTTCCCCTAAGCGTGGTCATGCTGGACATCGACCGCTTCAAAAGGGTAAACGACACCTATGGCCATCCCGTGGGGGATGAGGTTCTAAGGCTTTTGGGCCGCATCCTTAAGGCCAGCGTGCGCCAGGAGGACCTGGCGGTGCGCTATGGAGGCGAGGAGTTTCTGCTCCTCCTTTACGGAGCTGGCCGCGAGGCCGCCAAGGAGGTGGTGGAGCGCATCCGCTACCGCTTCCGCAGCCAGCGGGTGGACCCCGTTCCCTACCCCCTCACCCTTTCCGCGGGCATTGCTGGTGGGGAGGTTCCCGAGAACGAGGCCCAGGTGGAGGAGTGCATCCTAAAGGCCGACTACGCCCTTCTCCGGGCCAAGGAAACGGGCCGGGACCGGGTAACCCTGGCCTGAACCCTTACTTCTTGGGCATCATCTTGGCCATGAGGCCCTCCAGGGCCTTCATGTCCTGGTTCAGGTGGCCAAAGGCCTTGCCCAGGGCCTTAAGGAGGAGGAAAAGCACGCCCAAGGCCTTCTGCACCTCGGGGTCGGAAAGCTGCCTCAGAATCCCGGCCAGACCCACCCGGGGCGGGTCCCGCAGGACCTCGGGGGTGAAGGTCTCCCCCAGGCCCCGCTGCAAGGCCGAGGCCATCATGCCGATGGCGGCAGGCTCTATCCGGGAAAGGATGTCCAAAACGTTGGCCCCGTGGGAGAAAAGCCTGAGCACCTGGGGCTCCATGAGCATGCCCAAGCCCTCACCGAAGTTTTCCGTTAGGTGTCCCAGGAAGGCCAGGGCTCCCGATTCTTCCAACTTCTCCAGGGTGTCCGCCAGTTTCCCCAAAGCCTCCGCTTGGTCCAGAAAGCGGGCCAAGAGGGAGACCATCTGCAGGTTTTTGGGCTCCAAAAGGAGGCCCAGGTTCTCCGCTAGGGTTTCCCCGGCCCCCACCTGGGCCAGGAGGCCTAGCCCGCTCTTTTCCAGCACCTCTTCTATATGGGCTAGCCGTTCTTCCACCGTAAGCGTCTTTTCCATGGTCCCTCCTACTCGATCAAGGTGGCAAACCAGAATCCTTCAAAGAGCATCTTGGTGACCCGCACCCACTTGCCCACGGCCATTACGCCACAAGAAGGCATGCCGGTGCCTGCCAGGAGCTTTTCAAAGGAGCACTGAGGCAGAAGGGCGTTATCCCCAAAGTCCATAATGCACATGGCCACGGGGTTGAAGGGCTCGCCAATGTAGGCCCCCTTGAGGTCGGAGGCGATGACCCCGGCCACGTACTCCCCCTGGAAGTGGGCCACCACCCCGGCGGGGGGTAGCAGGAGGGAGGGGTTCACCGTGTCCCCAATGACGAAGACGTTGGGGAACCTGGTGGAGCGGAAGGTGGTCTTGTCCACCTCGGGGAAGCCGTTGGGCCCCGCCAGGGGGGATTCCCGCACCACCCGGTTGGGGGCAAAGGGCGGCGTGAGGATGAGGAGGTCGTAGGCCAGCTCCCGCCCGTCCTTAGCCTTCACCTTTCCCCCCTCAAAGGCCACCGGCTCAAACTCCCCATGGAAGGCAATGCCTTTAGAGCGGAGGATCTCCATGACCTTTCCGGAGATCACCGGGCCCATGCCCGCCAGCGGAAGAGGATTCAGGTGGAACACCTCCACCGTGCTCTTCTGGCGAAGACCCTTTACCTTCAGGGCAAACTCCACCTGGCCCGCCACCTCATAGGGCGCTGGGGGACAGGGGTAGTAGGGCGAGGAAACCCCCACCACCACCCGGCCGCCCTGGAAGTTCTTGAGGGCCTCCCTCAGCTTTAAGGCCCCCTCGAGGCTCCAAGGGGCGTGGCCATCCGGGGCGGGGGAGGGCAGGGCCTCGGCCCCCAGGGAAACGATCAGGTAGTCGTAGGCAAGTTCCCCCGCACTGGTCTTAACCCGATTGTTGGCGGGGTCCAGGGCCTCCACCGTGGCCTGCAGGAAGGCGATGCCCCGCTTTTCCAAGTTGGCCAAGGGCCTACGCACCTGCTCAGGCTCCCGCATGCCAAAGGCCACCCAGGGGTAGGCGGGCATGAACTCGTGGTGGGTGCTCCTATCCACCAGGGTGACCTCCGCCTCCTTGCCCAGAAGCTTTTTCACCTTATTGGCCGCCACCAGACCACCCGAACCGCCCCCTAGGACCAAAACCTTCGCTGCCATCTTCCACCTCCCGGGTACCCTTACCGTGTACCCCTAACCCCAGGATGCGCCCCGCCTGCTTGTGAAGGTAGGTGCAAATGCCCCGAAGCCCAAAAAGAAAGGCCCCACCCGGGGTGGGGCCAGGCGCAAACCCCGCCCTAGGGCGCGCGCAGTCGGGAGAGGAAGAGGAGGGCCAAGCCCAAAAAGCCCACCACCTCCCCCACCCCTACCCCCCGCCCCAGGGCGGGAAGCACGTACCAGGCCAGGTGCAATAGGCGGAAGAGGGGGATCCAAAGGGCCACGGGCAGAAGGTAGCGGGCCTCCCGTTTGGGCAGGTTGGTGAGGAGGTAGAGGAAGGGGAGGAAGAACCCTCCCACCGCCCACAAAGCCGCCAGGCTTCCCCAGGGGCCCTCCAAGCGCTTCAGGTAGAACGCCACCTCGTGGGGCAGGTCCGCCCCCCAGATGATGATCAGGGTGGTGGCCTCCACGTAGATCCAGATGATGGAAAGGGCCAGAAGGAGATTGGTATGGTTCTGGGCCTGGCCCATGAGGGCCGCATTACCCTTGCGGGCCGCCAGGGCCACGGCCACCGAAAGCGCCAAAAGGGCAGCGGAAAGAAGGAGGATGGCCCCGAAGGAGGCGGAGTAAAAGTGGGCCTCGAGGGCCATGAAGAGGTCATAGGTGAGGAAGGTGGCGGCGGCGAACACCAGGGGCAGCCCCCAGGCCCCCACCTCGGAGCGGTGCTCCCCCGGCCTCAGCTTCAACAACACCCAAGAGAAAAGGGCGAAGAAGAGGACGTAGCGCAACAGCATGAAGGGAGCGTTCAGGTACCCCAAGCGATGGGCCAGGATGGGATCCAAGCTGGCCCCAGGCCGAGCCCAGGGGAAAAACTCCGGCAGAAAGAGGAAAAAGGGAAGCCCCAAAAGCCCCATAAGGGGAAGGAGGCGGGCCAGGGGGTACAGATAGGGCTCTAAAGGAACCCCCCAACGGCTGGTGAGGGCGTTGTGCAAGAGGAGGACCAACAAGGCCCCCAAGGAGAGCAGAAGGAAAAAGGCAAAGGGGAAGTAGGCTGCCGGAGCCCCAAAGAGAAAGGCTAGGGCGTAGAGGAAAATGCCCAAAAAGAAGGGGGCCGAACGGTTCAGCTCAATAGACCTCTGCATTCACCACCTCCAAAGGACAGGCCTCCTCCAGAAGGCACTGCTTGATGTAGTGGGCAATGAGCCAGCGCTCCCTTTCCGGGATGCGGCTCTTATAGGAAAGCATCCGGCCAAAGCCGTTGGTGGCAGCGAAGTAGAAATACCCCTCGGGCATGGCCTTTACCGCCGGGTCCAGGAAGGAACGGGGCTTGGGCATCCCCAAAGGGATCACCCGCCCATCCCCTTCCCCGTTTAGCCCGTGGCAGATGGCGCAGAAGGAACGGTAAAGGACCTTGCCCCGTAAAAGCTCCCCCTCCGTGAAGGCGTAGGGGTTGTCGGCGAACCCCCCCTCGGGCTTGAGTCCGGTGCGCACCTCCAGGTTCAGGTTCTCCCCAAAACGAACCCGCTCCGGGGCCACCTGGACCTGCAAGGGGGCTTCCCGGAAGGGCCTCACCTTGGGCTGGTCCCACATCCAGCCGCAGGCGGAAAGGAGGGGCAGAAGGAGAAAAAGGAGCCTAGTCACGCCGCACCTCCTCCACCTCCGCCCCCAGTTCCCGAAGCAGGGTCTTGGTGCTCTCCAGGTCGAACCGGGGGTCCGTGGCGTAGACGAAAACCCCGTACTCGTCCAAAAGGACCCGCACATATTCCCGGGCCTGTACCGCCGGATGCCAGGAAAGGGGCAGGCCGTTGTTGTAGAGGAGGAAAAGGAAGATCCCCACGGTGATGGTAAGGATGGTGAGCTCAAAGGTCACGGGGATGAAGGCGGGCCAGCCCAGAAGGGGCTTGCCCCCGGCGTTATGGGGGTAGTCCAGGGTGGTGTAGATCTGTAGGAAGAGGCCCAGACCCACACCCAAGACCCCCAGGAAGAAGGCGATCCAGGGGATGCGCCCATCCCCACCCAACACCTCCTCGATTCCCTCCACGGGGTTGGGGGTGAGGGCCTCCAGGCGCCGGTACCCCTCGGCCTTCAGGACCTTCAGGGCCTCGAGGAGTTTTTCTGGCGAGTCAAAATAGGCCATGAGTCCGTAGAGCATGCTTCCCTCCTAGTGCTTCCTCAAGCGGTGGAAGAGGTGGACCATCTCCGCCACGGCGATGGGGGGGAAGAGGCGGATGAAAAGGGAAAGCCCAAAGAGGAAGAAGCCGATGGTTCCCAAGAAGAGGGTCCAGTCCACCCAGGTGGGGTAGTAAAGCTGGGCGTTACCCGGCAAAAAGTCCTTGGACAGGCTGATGACCACGATCACGAAGCGCTCCAGCCACATGCCCACGTTGGCCAGGATGGAGAAGAGGAAGAGCCACGTGAGGTTCTTGCGGAAGCGGGGGAACCAAAGGGTCTGGAGGAGGACCACGTTGATGAGCATCATGGCCCAGTAGTAGGGGGCGTAGGGCCCGGTCATGCGCCAGATCTGCTGCGCCCACTCTGCGGGCTCCCCCGCATACCAGGCGATGAAGATCTCCAGGAGGTAGATGTAGGCCACCCCAAGGCCGCTGGCCAGGGTCACCTTGGCCATCCAGTCCAGGTGGCGCTCGGTGATCACCCCTTCCAGCCGGTACCACCTCCTAAGGGGGATGATCAGGGTAAGGGCCATGGCGAAGCCCGAGTAGATGGCCCCGGCGGCGAAGAAGGGGGGGAAGACCGTGAGGTGCCAGCCCGGCACCAGGCCGTAGGCGAAGTCCATGCTCACCACCGAGTGCACGGAGATCACCACCGGAGTGGCCAGGCCCGCCAGGAGCACGTACACCGCCCTGTAGCGTTGCCAGTGCACGGCATTCCCCGTCCAACCCAAGGAGAGCCACCCGTAAAGCTTTCGCCGCCAGCCCGTGCTCCTTTCCCTCAGGAGGGCCAGATCCGGGATCAGACCCAGGTAGAGGAAGAGGGTGGAGATGGTCAGGTAGGTCATGATGGCCAAGACGTCCCAGGAGAGGGGGCTTTTGTACTGGGGCCAGAGGGCCATGTGGGTGGGGTAGGGCATGACCCAGTAGAAGAGCTGGGGCCGGCCCATGTGGATGAGGGGGTAGGTGGCCGCCGCCAGCACGGCGAAGAGGGTCATGGCCTCGGTCACCCGGTTTAGGGAGTCGCGCCAGTTCTGGCGCATGAGGACCAGGATGGCGCTGATAAGGGTCCCGGCGTGGCCGATGCCGATCCACCAGACGAAGTGCACGATGTCAAACCCCCAGGCCACGGGCTGGTTGATGCCCCAGGCCCCAAGGCCCTTCACAAAGGTGACGAAGATGGCGTAAAGCCAAGCCAAAGTTAGGGCCCCGCCCACAGCCAAGACCGCCCTCCAAGGCCTGGGGGCCGGCTTCTCCACCGGCTCCAAAAGCTTTTCCACCAAGGTCTTCTCCGTCCACTCCCCTTGGATCAGGTCGTGGTCGGGATGGGGTTCCTTATGCGCCATGCTCCCCCTCCTTCAGCTTGGGATTAGGGTTTTTCAGGTGGGCCAGGTAGGTGGTGCGGGGCCAGGTGTTGGCCTCCTCCAGAAGGGCGTAGTGCCGCCCCTCCTTGCGGTGGGCCTGGATGGGGTCCTCCGGGTCCAGAAGGTCCCCGAAGTGGATGGCCTTCCCCGGGCAGACCTCCTGGCAGGCGGTCTGGATCTCCCCGGTGCGGATCTTCCGGCCCTCCTGGGCCGCCTTAGCCCGGGTGTTCTCAATGCGTTGCACGCAGTAGGTGCATTTTTCCATCACCCCGCGGCTCCGCACCGTCACCTCGGGGTTCATGAGGAGGGCCAAGGGGCTTTCCTTGGCCTTGCGGGGATCCCCCTTGCCCACGAAGGCCTCCCCGTAAGGGAAGAAGTTGAAGCGCCGGGCCTTGTAGGGGCAGTTGGCGGAGCAGTACTTGGTGCCCACGCAGCGGTTGTAGACCATCAGGTTCAGCCCCTCGCTGGAGTGCTCCGTGGCCGCCACAGGGCAGACCGCCTCACACGGAGCCTTCTCGCAGTGCTGGCACATGACCGGTTGGTGCGCCACCCCTTCCTCGGCGAAGTAGCGGTCGATGCGGATCCAGTGCATCTCCCGCCCCTTCTGCACCTCCTCCTTCCCCACCACGGGGATGTTGTTCTCCACCTGGCAGGCCAGGGTGCAAAGCCCACACCCCAGGCAACGGCTTAGGTCCACGGTCATGGCCCAGGCATGCTCCCCCTGGGGCCAAGGGGGGTAGAAGGAAACCCGCTTCTCCTTGTGGGCCTCGGCCTCGAGGGCCTTGGCCTCCTCCAGCACCTTCACCGCCTCCACCTCGCCCAGATACCCGTGGTACTGGGTGGACACCAAGGGGTAGTGCCGGCCCGTGGGGGCTACCTCCGCGGACCAGACCACCCCTTCGGGATGGAAGAAGTGGGAAAGGGGAGCCACACCGCTACCTTTGGGCAAGCCGGGAAGGGGCCAAAGGGGAAGAAGAGCCTCCCTTTCCCCAGCCTTAACCCGCATGAGGGGCCGTTTGGGGTCCGCCCTCCGCTCCCTGTTCCGGATGTCCCCCAAAAGGCCCAGGGCCTCGGTATCCCCCTCCCCCAGGAGCAGGGCCCCATCCCACACCAGGCGGCTTAGGGGCCGGGGAAGCTCCTCCAGGTAAGGGTTTCCCCGGTAGCGCCCGTCGTAAAGGCTGGCGTCGGGGCGCAAGGAAACCTCCAAGGGCGCTTCCTGGCGCAACGGGGGAAGCCGGCTCTCGAGGCCCCGTACCACCTCCACAGAGAGCTCCTGGGCTTGGGCCAGAGGGCGTCCCTCCACCAAAGCCCGCTTCTCCTCGGGACTAAGGGCAGGAACCTCTTCCCCAATAAGCCCCGCCACCACCTCCTCCAGACTCTTCCCACCCCAAAGGGGCTGGATGAGGGCCTGGGCGGGCCAAAGCCGCCCCTCGGCATCCCGATGCTGGGCGGAGGCCTCGAGGGGGTGGGCCAAGGGCAGGCTCCAGACCGCCGCCTTGGTGGGGTAAAGGGAAAGCGCTGCGGAAAAAGCCTTGTCGGAAAGGCTAGGCAAAGGGCCCTCCGCCGCCCACACCAGCCTCTGCGCCCTCTCCGCTTCCGCAAAGGCCTTGGGCGTGGCCACTTCCCGCTCTGGGGGCTCCACGTAGCGCACCGAAGCCTTAAGGGCTTGGTTGATGGCCATGGCCAAGGCCTGGGCCCCGGGGGAAAGCTGGGGGCCAGGAAGAACCACCCCACCCCTCCTCAGGTCCTCCGCCAATACGGGAAGGAACCCCCCGTACTCCGAGGCCGGGCTCCCCGGCACCACCCCCAGGGCCTGGGCCAGGGCCAGGAGGAAGGCCTCCACCTGGCTGGGCTTTAGGGCCAGGCGGTGGTCCGCCATGCTACCCAAAAGGCCCGCCCCGCTTTCCACCGCATAGATGCGGTTCATGGGGGGGACGCGCCTTTGGCTTAGGGCCTCCCACCAGAGGTAGCCCGCAGGGTGTTCGTGCAGGTCTACATCCAGTAGGAGAACCGTTTCCGCCCTCCCTGGGGCGTAAACGGGCCAGGCCCTTTGCCCAAAGGCTACCTCCGCTCCCTGGTAGATGTTCTCCAGGCTCCAGGCCTCAAACCGGGCCACCCGCAGGTTGGGGAAGCGGGCCTGGGCCCTTTCCAAGAGGCCCTCGAGCCGGGGAGAGGTGAGGCGGGGCAGGACCAAGAGGGTCTCCCCTTCCCCCAAGGCCTTCCGCCAGGCGGCGTAAAACCCCTCCCAGTCCGGCGCCTTCCTCTGGCGAGCCGGATCGTACAGGGCGTAGAGGCCCGCCAAAGGGTAGGGGCTCATGGCCCTCTCCAGAGGAGCCAGGAAAAGGGGCCTCTCCTGGTAGACCTTCACCCGCACCGGCTCGGCGAAACCGGCATGGGCTATGGCGGTGACAAACTCCGCCTCACCCCCCTCCACCACCCATTCCGGCTGGCGCACATAGGGTACCCCCTTGCGCCGCACCACCGGGGTACAGGCGGCCAGGGACAAAAGCCCTAGGGCCAACACCCCGCGCCGGGTTACGGGTCCAAAGGGAAACTCCTCGCGGAAAAGCTCCCGTTCCAACGAATCCTCATAGCCGCGCCGCTCCTTCATGGGGCCTCCTAGCGGTGACAGGTGTTGCAGCTGGTAAGGGCCTCCACGGAACGCACCTGGTAGACCTCTTTTAGCCTCTTGCCCAGCTCAGGGTCCGGGGTATAGGCCATGTTGAAAACCTGGTCTTTGGGCCTAAGGCGGGCCTCGGGGTTGCGGTGGCAGTCCAGGCAGAACTTCATGGTGAAGGCCTGGGGCTGGAAAACCACCGCCATCTGGTCCACCCGGCCATGGCACTCCGCACACCCCACCCCCTTGGCCACGTGGGCCGCATGGTTGAAGTAGACGAAGTCCGGCAGGTTGATGACCCGGTTCCAGCGAAGCGGCTCCCCGGTCTCCCAGCTCTTGCGCACCAGGGCCAGGTTGGGGCTATCGGGCTTGATGAAGGTGTGGCAGGTCATGCAGGTCTCCGTGGGTGGCAGGCCGGCGTAGGCCGCATGCTCCACGCTGGAGTGGCAGTAGCGGCAGGAAAGCCCCAGCCCCCCAGCATGAAAGGCATGGCTGAAGAGCACGGGTTGCGCCACAGGCTGCGTGCGGTACTCAAAAGCCCCCACCGCCACCCCGGAAAACACCACCACCAGGAGGGCGAACACTCCTAAAACCGCTCCCCAAAAGAAGGTTTTCACCCATCGGTTGCGCCGCCGCATGCCACCTCCAGTCTTAAAGGGCAAGACTACGGGCAGGAGGGGGAAAGTTCAATCAAGGGGTTCCGGCGATTCCATAAGCAGGCTGGCCTTTCCCGTGCCTACCCTTTAGCAAAGTTTACTCATGGGTACAGTAACGCAAAGGATAAGGGACAAATGTCCCACCCTCCGGCAGCCCCCGCCAGGAAGGGGGCAACCTTGACAAAGCAAGGCCTTTTGCTAAACTGAACCTTGCGCGTAAGGCGCGCCCTGCCGGGATGGTGGAACTGGTAGACACGCCATCTTGAGGGGGTGGTGCCCGCAAGGGCGTGCGGGTTCAAGTCCCGCTCCCGGCACCAAAAGGCCCTAAAGGGGCCTTTTTCTTTATGGGGCTTCTCCTGGAGCGCACCCTTAAGACCCTCGAGGACACCCAGGCCCTGGCCGGGGAGGTCCTGCCCCTATTGCCGGAAGGAAGCCTGGTGGTCCTGGAAGGCCCCTTGGGGGCCGGCAAGACCACCTTTGTCCGCTTCCTGGCCCAGGCCTTGGGCTTTGGGGGAAGGGTCACAAGCCCCAGCTACACCTTGATCCACACCTACCCCACCCCCGAAGGCCCCTTGGTCCATGCGGACCTTTACCGCCTCCAAGACCCCAACCTCCTTCTCCCCCACCTGGAAGCGGCCCGGGAAGGAGCCCGCCTCCTTTTGGTGGAATGGGGGGATCCCGAAGCCCTAAGGGCCGACTTCCTCCTCCGCCTCACCCCCCAAGGGGAGGTGCGCCTCGCCCAGCTATGGCAGCTCCACCCCGGCCAGGAGGAGGGCATCCAGCAAGGCCTCCCGCCCCGCCCGCCCAGCGAATAGGGCCACCACCTTCCCCTCCGCGTCCACCACAAAGGTCCAGGGCTGGCCCACCACCTTGAAGCGGTCCGCCACCTCGTGGGGCTTGTCCTTGTCCGAGGCCAACAGGGGAATGAACCGGGGGTAAGCCTTCATGTAGCTCAGCACCACCTCCCGGGTGTCCTTGGGCTCCCGGCTGATCACGTAGAAGGGCACCTTGGTCTCCTCCGCCACCCGGTGAAGCCCCGGGAACTCCGCCCGGCACACCGGGCACCAACTGGCCCAGAAGACGATGACCGCGGGCTTCTTCATGGTGGCAGGGGTAACCAGGTTACCTTTGGGATCCAAAAGGGCAAACTCGGGCAGGCGCTGGCCCGGCCCCACCGCAAGGGCTAGCCCCAGAAGCAAGAGATGCACCGCCCCTATCCAGCGCTTGAGCATGCTTCCATTGTTTACCCTAGCAGGGATAGGTATGTAAACCACCTCACCTTGGCCGCCTTAGGCGCCTCAGGTCATGGTCCGGCCAGATGCCATCCGCCACCAGGTGAAGCCATTGGGAAAGGTAGTAGCCCAAAAGGGCAAAGCCCCAAACCTTCCAAGGCCAAGAGGGTAGCCTCAGGGAAAACCCCATGCCCAGGTACCCTGCAAGGCCTTGGACCAGAACCGCCAAGCCCCCAAGGAGCCCCACCAGGTACCCCAGGCGGGTCAAGGGCCCTAGCACCCAGGTGTGGGAAAGCCCCCGGTGGCGGAACAACCAGCCGTAGGGGCGCCAGAGAAGACCCAAGAGGCCCCAGCGGCGTTGGGAACGCGTCCCCTTCTCCGCCAAGTCCAGGTCCGGGGAGAGGAGAAAGGTCCCCGCCAGGTAGGCCAGGGCAAAGGCCAGGGCCCGGGGCTCCTCCGGGGAGCCCCCGTAGGCCAGGTAGGCCACGCCCCCCCCACCCAGGACCGTCAGGTTGATGGCCTCGTGCACCCGCCCCGAGGGCATAAGGCCATCCTAAAGGGCAGGTAGGGGAAAACGCTCCCCCGCCGACAGGACATCCATCCGTAGCCCCTTAACCCCCCGGCCCGTGTACTCCGCCCCTCCGGCATCCACCAAGGTGACCTCCCCCGCCCAGACCTCGCCCAAGCCCCGAAGAAGGCGGAGGGCGGTGTTTTCCAATAGGCCCAGGCCCACCAGGTCCGGGTTGTCGGCCACCAGGCGGGAAAGGGCCAGAAACCGCCCCCGTTCCTCCACCCGGGGGAGGAAGACCAGGCCCCGGAGAAGGGCCAGCCCCAAGGCGGCCCTCACCTCCCCTTCCAGGGAGTAGAAGGCCGCCTCCCCCAAAAGGCCCGCCGCCTCCCCCAAGGCCACCACCCCACCCCCCTGGCGGTGAACCTCCAATAGGGCCTGAAGGAGCGGGCTTCCCCGTATTAGATCCAAAAACTCCGGCAATCCCTCCGCGGCCAAGAAGACCAAGGGGCTTTGGGCCACCGCCTGGGCCACCAGGGGATCAAAGGCCTCCTCCCGCCGCCTGAGGTAAAGCACCCGCCCTTGCCTAAGGCCCAGGCTGCGGTAGGCGAGCCGCCAGGCCTCCGCCAGGTCCCGCAAGGGATAGGGCACCAGAAAGAGGGCCTCACCCCGGGCCTCCTCCAGGAGCCTGGCCTCCACCGGACGCAAGGCACCCCGAAGGGGATCGGCAGTGAGCAAGGCGAAAAAGCCCTGGCGCATACCTGACCTCCTCATACTCTAGGGTAATGCCCTCCTCATGAAAGGGAAAGGGTGGTGTGGTAGACTTGAAATCGTGGCCGCGATGGTATCCCCACCGGGGGCGCTCTCCAAGGACAAGAAGAAGGCCATCCTCGAGGCCACCTTGGAAATCCTCCGGGAGATGGGGCTTTCCGGGCTGAAGATGGAGGAGGTGGCCCGGCGGGCGGAGGTGGGCAAGGGCACCATCTACCTCTACTTCCACGACAAGAAGGACCTCCTGAAAAACCTGGTGGAGGAAAGGACCTGGGCCTTCTATCGGGAGGTGGAGGAGGTGGTGCGCCAAAAGGCGCCCTTTTTTGTGCGCCTGGAAGCCCTCTTGCAAAAGCGCTTGGCCTGGATCGCCGAATGGCGAGGCCTGTGGGCCGCGGTAGCCCGGGAGGCCATGGAGGACCCCACCCCTTGGCTCAAAGGGCTTCACCAGCACTACCTGGACCTTTTGGAGGAGCTGGTGCGAAGCGGCCAGGAGGAAGGGGCCGTGCGCCCGGGGCTTTCCCCCAGGGCCACCGCCCACGTGATCGCGGCCTTGGGGTGTACGCCTCAGCTCGAGGTGGAGGCTTATTTGGAGCACCTCCTAGAGGTGCTCCGGAAAGGAGTGGCGCCGTGAAAGAGTTCCGTCCCGGCGACAAGGTGGTCCTGCCCCCTTACGGGGTTGGTGTGGTGGCGGGCATAGCGCAAAGGAGCGTGAGCGGAGTAAGTCGGGCCTACTACCAGGTGGACTTCCCCGGTTCCCGCTCCAAGGCCTACGTACCCGTGGAAGCCCCCCAAAGCGTGGGCATGCGCAAAGCCCTGGCCCCGGAGGAGGTACCCGTGATCCTAGACCTCCTCAAAAATGGGCGCATGCCCCTGCCCAAGCAGTGGGCTGCCCGGCACCGCAAGACCAGCGAGATCCTGGCGGACGGGAACCCTTACCGCATCGCCCAGATGGCGGGCCAGCTAAGGGCCTGGGAGCTGGAGCGGGGCCTGCCGGACCTGGACCGCCAGGCCCTAAGGCGGGCCATCTACCTGCTGGCGGAAGAGGTTTCCCAGACCCTGGAGATCACCGTTCAGGAAGCGAAACGCCTCTTTGAGGAGGCCTGGGGCGAAGAACTGAACTGAGGAAACGCTTGGCTGACCAGGGGCCCCGGAATCCGGGGCCCCTTCCCATCCCGCTTATACCCTGTTTCCGTGTACCCTTCCCCGGGTTATGCCTAGCTCTCCGCCACCCAAAGCGTTTTCCGGGGCCCCCACCCGGGCTTGCGCCAGGGTGGGGTGGTATCAGAGGAGGAGGCTCCAGACTTTCTTTTCCATCTCCAGGATGCGGGCCAGGTAGCGCTCAACCACCCCAGGATCCAGCCCCTCCACCTGGCCCTGGGCCATCACCTCCAGGTCAAAGAGCACCGCTTGGAACTCGGGGGCGGACCAGTGCTCGGTAAGCTCCCGCCAGGGACCATCCCCCTCCACGTGGGCGTTCCAGGCCTCCAGGAAAAGGCGGTTCAGGAAGTAAAAGAAGACCAGGCGGTACGGGTAGGAAAACCCCTCCATCTCCTGGAGCAGGGCGATGTATTCCTGACGCACCGGATGAACCGGCTCCTTAGGATCCGCCCCTTGGGAAAGAAGCCAGTCCAGCTCCTCCACCGTGGCCATGAGGGCCTGGACCAAAGGCGCCCGGTGGGGATGAGGGGCATCCCGCAAAAGCCCCACCTGAAACCGGTATAAGGCCTCCACAAAGGGGAAGTCCTGCTTGAGCCAAAAGGCGAAGCGTTCCTCATCCCAGCGGATGGGCAAGGCCTTGATCTCCTCCAGGGCCTTGGGGCAACAGCCAAACAGGTCCCTAAACAACCCCATGATCCCCCCCCAGGACCCCATGGCGCACATACCCTGAATGCCGGAGGGCTTCCGCCACCTTCCTGGCGTGGTCCTCGCTCTCCGCAAACCCAAAAAAGGCGCTACCCGAGCCCGTCATGAGCACCCCCCTTAAGCCCAGACCCCGCAGCCTGGCCTTCACCCGGCGGAGTTCTGGATAAAGGCGGAAGGCAGGGGCCTCGAGGCTATTCCAATAGGGGGGCTCCTCCCCCCTTTCCAGGGCCTTAAGGATCTCCCCCACGGGGAGGTCGGGCCCGAAGTCGTGGGGCTTCACCTCCGCATAGACCCTGGGGGTAGGAAGGCGCAGGCCCGAGGAGAAGACCACCACCGGCAAAGGGGAAAGGGAAAGGGGCCTAAGCCGCTCCCCCACCCCTCGGGCCTCCGCCACCCCCCCTCGGAGGAAGAAGGGCACATCCGCCCCCAGGGAAAGGGCAAGGGCCTGGAGGTCCACCTCCGCCGGATAGATCTCCTTAAGGCCCAGAAGAACCTGGGCGGCGTCCGAGCTTCCCCCCCCAAGGCCGGCCCCCTCGGGCAGGGCCTTTTCCAGGACGATGCGCACCCCCCCGGGCCAGCCTGCCGCCTCCAGGTAAGCGGCCGCCGCCCGGTAGGCCAGGTTCCTCCGCCCGTACCGCCCGCGGAACTCAATCCCCTCAGGGATGGGTTCCAAAAAGAGCCTATCCCCGAAGGAAAGAGCGGCAAAGAGGGTATGAAGCTCGTGGTAGCCATCCGGCCTCTTGCCCAGGAGGGAGAGGCCCAGGTTCACCTTGGCCACCGCTAGGCGTTCCATACTTGCGCCAAGGCCTCCGCCAAAGGCAGGTCCTCCGGATAGGTGATCTTAAAGGCCGTCCTCTCCCCTTCCACCAGGGCCACGGGATACCCCAGGGCCCTCACCAGCTGGGCGTCGTCGGTGGCGGAAAGCCCCCGCCTCCTGGCGTAGGCATGGGCCTCCCGCAGGAGAGCGGTGAAGAAACCCTGGGGGGTCTGGACCAGGCGCAGGGCCTCCCGGGGCACCACCTCCCCGTAGGCCTCCCCTTCCGGCCGGATCAGGGTGTCGGGAAGGGGCAGAACCGGCACCGCCGCCCCCGTGGTGCGGGTGGCCTCGAGGACCCGCCCTATAAGCCCCCGGCTCACAAAGGGCCGGGCCACGTCGTGCACCAGGACCAAAGGGAGGCTTGCCGCCTCCAGAAGGCGGGAAACCGACTCCTGCCGGGTCCTGCCCCCCTCCAAAAAGGTGGCGCGAAGCCCCTTGGGCGCCTCCGCCCCTGGGGGAAGGGCCACCAGGATCTCCGCCGCTTCCTGAAAAGCCCCCAAGGCCCACTCCAAGAGGGTCTTCCCCCCCACCCGCAAAAAGGCCTTGGGCCCCAGGCCCAAGCGCTCCCCGTTCCCGGCCGCGGGGATGAGGACGGAAACCATCTGGCCTTCGCCTGCCAGCGACGCCGCCACGTTCCCATGGTAGCATGGGCCCCATGAGCCTTTGGGAAGCCCTTCTCTTGGGAGTGGTGGAGGGCCTCACGGAGTTTCTGCCCGTGTCCTCCACCGGCCACCTCACCCTCCTTTTCCACCTCCTGGGCCTGCCCATCCAGGAAGACCCCTTCCTAAAAACCTTCCTCATCGCCATCCAGCTGGGGGCCATCCTGGCCATCCTCCTCCTTTACGGCAGGCGCTTTGCCGTGGACCGGGCCCTTTGGCTCCGGATCGGGGTGGCCTTCCTGCCCACAGCCGCCATGGGCTTCCTCCTCTACCCCCTCATCAAGGGGAAAATCCTGGGGAATGACGGCCTTGTGGTCTTCTTCCTCTTCTTCGTGGGCCTGGTCCTCCTCCTGGCGGACCGCCTGGCGGAAGGGGCCCGCCATGGGGACGTTTTGGAGCTACCCTTGGTCCGGGTAGCCCTGATCGGGGTTTTCCAAGGGCTTGCCGCCCTCTTCCCGGGCACCAGCCGGAGCGGGGCCACCATCCTGGGGGGCCTCCTTCTAGGCCTAAGGCGCAAGGCGGCGGCGGAGTTCAGCTTCCTCCTGGCCCTTCCCACCATGCTGGCCGCGGTGGGCTACGACCTCCTAAAAAGCGCCCCGGCCGTGCCCCAAGGGGGCTGGACCCTGCTTGGGGTGGGCTTCCTCGCCGCCTTGGTCACCGCCCTCCTCACCGTGCGCTGGATGCTTTCCTTTGTGGAGCGCCACGGCTTCAGGCCCTTTGCCCTCTACCGCATGGCCCTGGCTCTGGTCTATGCCTACTTCTTCCTACGCTAGGGCCAGGACCCGGTCCAGGGCCTTCAGGAACTCCCCGTAAGGCTCCCGCCTGGCCCCCTCCCCCATGAGGCCTAGCCGCAACACCTGCCCCCGGGTGGGCCCGATCCCCCCGGCCACCGCCACCCCCTGGGCGTAAAGGCCTTTCACCAGGCGATCCGCCTCCACCCCTTGGGGGGGGCGCACCACCAGCACCGTGGGCAGGGGGCTGGCCTTGGGGTAGAGGCGAAAGCCCCGCTCCAAAAGCTCCCCAAGGAGCCAGGCGTACACCTCCTTGGCCCGCTTTTGGCGGGCCTCCACCCCCTCCTCCAGGACCACGTCCAAAGCCTCCAGAAGGGCGTAGTGCAGGAGGACGGGGGTGGTGTGATGGTACCCCCCCCGCTCCCAGTGCTCCGCCACCCGGGCGAGGTCCAGGTACCAGCCCCGCCTGGCGGTGAAGGCCCGGCGGGCCTCGAGGCTCACGGCGATGGGGGCCAAACCCGGGGGGGCGGAGAGGCACTTTTGGCTTCCCGTGAAGGCGTAGTCCACCCCCATCTCCCGCATGGAGAAGGGAAGCATCCCCAGGGTGGTGACGGCATCCAGGAAGAAAAGGGCCCCGGCCTCCTTGGCCAGGGCCCCGATCTCCCGGGCCGGGTTCAGCACCCCGGTGGAGGTTTCCCCGTGCACCAGGGCCACCATGCGGTAGCGCCGGGCCTTTAGGGCCTGGGCCACCACCTCCGGGTCCACGGGCTCGCCCGGGGGAAACTCCAAAACCGTGGGGTCCAGGCCGTGCACCTGGGCCATCTCCGCCACCCTCTGGGAGAAGGCCCCGTTCGCCAACACCAGGACCGGCCCCCGGTCCAGGTTGGCGAGGCCCGCCTCCATGCCTAGGCTTCCCGAGCCCGCCAAAGCCGCCAGCAAGGCACCCTCCCCGGGGTCAAAGAGCCGGGCAAGCCTTTCCTGGATGGCTCGGTTTGTCGCCAGCACCTCGGGGTCCAGATGGCCCCGCATGGGCCTCAGAAGCACCTTTTGCACGCGCTCGGGGATGAGGGTGGGTCCAGGGGTCAGAAGCAGCATCTCGCCTCCTCTACGCCCGTGGGAAGCGGGCATAAGAAAAGCCCCCGCGGCCAGACCGGGGGGGCCCTTCCCGAAGGAAGGGGCCCCCTACCGGATAGCTCGCAGGAGCCTCATTGAGGCCTACTTTAGCCCAAGGCCCCTTTCCTTGTAAAGTGCTAGTTGGATGAAGGACTACTACGCCATCCTGGGGGTGAGCCGGGAGGCCACCCAGGAGGAGATCAAAAAGGCCTACCGAAGGCTCGCCCTCCAGTACCACCCCGACCGCAACCCCGGGGACAAGGAGGCGGAGGAGCGCTTCAAGGAGATCAACGAGGCCTACGCCGTCCTTTCCGACCCCGAGAAGCGGGCCCAGTACGACCGGGGGCTTCTGGGAACGCCCGAGTTCCGCACCGAGGACCTCTTGGACCTCTTCGCCCAGGTTTTTGGCTTCCGCACGGGGCGCACCGCCCCCAGGGGGGAGGACCTCGAGGCCCAGGTGGAGGTGGACCTGGAAGACCTCATCAAGGGGAAGGAGGTGGAGGTGGCCTACGCCCGCCTCATTCCCTGCGAGGCCTGCGGCGGCCAGGGGGGGAGGCGGGTGGTCTGCCCCACCTGCGGGGGCAAGGGCGTGCTGGAAAGCTACCGTCAGGGCCTCTTCGGCGCCTTCGTCACCCGCTCCACCTGCCCCCACTGCAAGGGGCAGGGCCACCTCCTGGCGGAAACCTGTCCCACCTGCCGGGGCCGGGGCCGGGTGGCGCGGGAGGAAAGGGTCCGGGTGAGAATCCCCCCGGGCATGGACGAGACCCACCTCCTGCGGGTACCGGGCTACGGCAACCTGGCCCCTGGGGGCCTCGGGGACCTGTACGTGCGCCTGAAAATCCGCCCCCACCCCCACCTGGAGCGGGAAGGGGCCGACCTCATCTACCGGCTGAAAATCGGCCTGGCCCAGGCGGCCTTGGGCGCCCGGGTGGAGATCCCCGGGCTTTCGGGCCCCATCCCCCTGGAGATCCCTCCGGGCACGGGGCACGGGGAGGTCTTTGAACTCCCCGGGGAAGGCCTCCCCTACCCGGGGGAGCCCAGGCGGGGAGCCCTTCGGGTGGTGGTGGAGCTTTCCGTGCCCAGACACCTGAGCCCCAGGGCCAAGGAACTCCTTCGGGCCTACGCTAAGGAGGTGGGGGAGGAGGTGGCCCCCGAAGGCTTCTTTGAAAGGCTAAGGGGGTTCTTCCGCAAGTAGGCCCTTCGTGGTATAGTGAGGCATTCCGGGTCGCTATAGGGTGGCCCCTTGGGTCTAAAGCAACCCCTAAGGCCCCGGATACGAGCCCAAGGGCTCGGAAGAGAAGGAGCGGTATGCAGAAGGGTCGGGTCAAGTGGTTCAATGCGGAGAAGGGCTACGGCTTCATTGAGCGCGAGGGCGACACCGATGTGTTCGTCCACTTCAGCGCCATCAACGCCAAGGGGTTCCGCACCCTGAACGAGGGCGACATCGTCACCTTTGACGTGGAGCCGGGCAAGAACGGCAAGGGCCCCCAGGCGGTGAACGTCACCGTGGTGGAGCCGGCCCGCAGGTAAAGGGCAATGGGAACCGCCGTGGGGAAGACCCACGGCGCTTCCTTTTTGGCCAACCTATCATACCCTCTCCTCCTGTTTCGTTCTCTAAGCCGCAACGAGATGATGTCTACCCGAGGCCCTTTCCGGGGCCCCCACCCTGGCGCAAGCCAGGGTGGGGTGGCATCACCCCATTCTCAGGCCAAGGCCGGTAGCATGGGAAGGATGCGGACCCTTAACCTGAGCCTACGCCCCCTGCTCCCTGCAGACGCACCCCTCCTCCACCAACTTTTCCTGCGAAGCCCAGGGTACTTCGCCTTGATCGGTATGGAACCCCCGGCCCTGGAGGACGTGGTCCGGGACCTGGCCACCCTGGAGAAGGACGACCGCCGCCGGGCCTTCCTCCTCTTCCTGGAGGAGGAGGTGGTGGGCTACCTGGACTACAAGCTCCACTACCCCGAGCCCGAGGACGCCACCCTAAGCCTCCTCCTCATCCGGGAAGACCGCCAGGGCCAGGGCCTGGGGCGGAGGACCCTGGAGCATCTCCTAAACCACCTGACGGGGGCCGAGCGGCTTTATGCGGTGGTCTACGGCAACAACGCCCGGGCCAAGGACTTCTTCCGGGCCCAGGGCTTCCGCCACGTGAAAGACGGGGGCCCCACCCTGAGCTGGTACGTGCGGGAGTTATAAACAAAACCCCGCCAAGGTTCCCACCCTGGCGAGGGTCCCAAGCCTCCTGGGCCGAAGGTTGACCCCTTAGCCCAGCCCGGCCAGCTTGCGGTTTTTCTCAATGTAGGACTTCCACTGCTCGGGAACATCCTCCTCGGGGAAGATGGCGTTCACCGGGCAGGCGGGCACACAGGCCCCGCAGTCAATGCACTCCTCGGGGTGGATGTAGAACTGGTCCCCCCCGTCGTAGATGCACTCCACGGGGCAGACCTCCACGCAGGACTGGTCCTTTACGCCGATGCAGGGTTCACAGATCACGTGCGGCATCCTTCACCTCCCGAGCTACCGCTCCCCCCTATTTTAGGGCAGCAGGCCCTTTGTCAACCGCTTAGGCCCCCAGGTGCCGGAAGAAGGCCTCCCGGGAAATGGCCCCCAGGACCTCCTCCCCCCTCACCACCAGGACCAGGGGTTGACGCAGGAAAAGGGGGGAAAGCTCGCTCACCGCCACCTCGGCCTCCACGCTGGGCACCTCCTCTAAGGGCAGGATGTGGTCGGAAAGGCCCAGAAGCCCCACCGGACGCCCCTCGTGCACCAAAAGGGCCACCCCCCGGCCCTCGTAGACCTCCAGGGCCTCCACCTGGGGCAAAGGCTTCGCCAGGCGGCGGGCTGGGGTGGGCCAGATGAGCCCAGCGGTGAGCAAGGTGGTGCAGGGCACCCGCACCGCCTTCTTGGCCACGTAGAGGGCAAAGGTGAAGAAGAGGAGAAACCCTAGCCCCTCTAGGAGGCCGGCAAGGTTAAAGCTCTCCCACCCCAGCCTGCCCCCGCCCCCCAGGAGGGAGTGGAGGAGGTAGGAAAAAAGAAGGCCCAGCACCAAGGCAGCCAAATAGGCGAAAAGCCCGGCCAGGCGGAGTTCCTTCACCGTGCGCATGGGCTTAGCTTACCAGGTCCTCCTCCCGGTCCACGTCCACCCCCACCTCGGGGTAAGGGGTGATGAGCGCCCTGGCCTCCACCCCCAGGATCCTCCTGGCCCTCTCCTCCAGCTCAGGAAGGGTAAGCCGGCCCAGGAGAAGCTTAAGGAGGATATCCAGACCGATGAGCCGGGCCAGGGCCCAAGGCTTCTTCCTCAGGGCCACCACCTTTTGCGCCAGGGGTAGGGCCTGGAAGAAGAGCTCCTTTTGCAAAAGCAAAAGGTTTCCCCCGGTGAAGACCCCCTCCTTAAGCCGGGCGTAGGTGCGCCGGGTATGGGGAAAGCGGGCCTCCACCGCCTCCTTGGGCACGATGGGGTAGACCAGAGCCGCCTCCGGGGCCTTTTCCAGCACATAGCGCACCGCCTCTGGGCTCAGGTGGGGGATGTCCGCGGTGGCCACCAGGACCCGGCCCTCCACGTGCTCAAGGGCCGCCTCCAGATTGCCAAGAAGACTTCCCCCATCGGGCAGGGTAAGGCGGGGGGAGGGGGTTAGCCCCGGGTTCTCCCCCACGTAGATGGCGGATAGCCCCGCCTCCTTCAAGGCGGCAAGCACCCACTCCGCCATGGGCCTTCCCCGATAGGGCACCAGGGCCTTGCTCCTTACCCCGTACTTGCTGGCCCAAGCCTCCTCGCCGCCTC
The DNA here is from genome assembly GCF_003336745.1 of Thermus caldifontis. NCBI lineage: Bacteria > Thermotogati > Deinococcota > Deinococci > Thermales > Thermaceae > Thermus > Thermus caldifontis. Next base: position 28,038 of record NZ_QGMX01000007.1, read on the forward strand.
CTAAGACGATGGCCTCCACGCCCCTATGCTAACGGCTTATCCTTTGGGCATGGTCCGCTGGTTGGCGCCTTTGGGCCTCTTTCTCCTTTGGGCCCTCACCCTCTACGCCTATCCCCATCGGCCATCCACCATCCCCGCCCACTGGAACGCCCAAGGGGAGGTCATACCACCCCACCCTGGCTTGCGCCAGGGTGGGGGCCCCGGAAAGGGCCTCCGGTAGGCGTCATCTCGTTGGGGCTTAGAGAACGAAACAGGAGGAAAGGGTATCACCCGGTACGGAAGCCGCCTCGAGGTTTTCCTCCTACCCCTCATCGTTACCCTTCTCCTCTACCCCATCCTGGCCCTGGCCCCCAGGTTTCTGGGGAAACCACCTGCCATCTGGCCGTGGCTGGAGGCCACCTTGGTTTGGAGCTTTACCCTCCTGCAAGGCATCTTTCTCTACGCCGCTTGGGCCCAGGCCCAGGGGATACCCTTTCCTCTGGGAAGGGCTCTTTTTGTGGGGGTAGGCCTGGTCCTCCTGGCCCTAGGCCTCCTCCTCCCTCACCTTCCCCCTAATCCCGTGGCTGGGGTGCGCACCCCCTGGACCCTGGCGGACCTCGAGGTCTGGCGGAAAACCCAGCGGAGGGCAGGCCTTGTCCTTACCCTCCTGGGCTGCTTGGCCTGGGTAGTGGCCCTTCTTTGGGGTGAGGGACCCTGGCTTTGGGCCTGGCTGGTAGCCTTGGTCCTAGGGGGCCTTTACCTGGCCCTCTTTTCCTATCGGGCCCGGAAGAAGCCCCTCTAGAAAGCTTCCCGCCGCGGAAACCCACGGCGGGAAACCCACCCTTGGAGGTGGCACTCAGAGGGGCCTAAGGGTAAACCGCAGCACCTGGTTCCCAATGACCTGCACCGTCTCCACCAGGGTGCGGTACCCGGGGGCCACCAGGGTGAGCTCGTGCTGGCCAAAGGGCGCCTCGAGGCGCAGGTAGCCCCCCTTGGCCACCCCCACCTCCTCCCCATCCAGGAAGACCCGGGCCTCCACGTTCAGGTAAAGCTCCAACACCGCCCGCACCGGGACAAGCTCCACATAAAGCCTCACGGACTCCCCGGGGCGCACCTCCACCTGGGCCCGGTACTCCCCGTAGCCGGGGGCCAGGACCCGCACCTCATGGAAACCGGCCTCCAGGGTCATCCGTAGGGGCGCCCGGCCCATGAGGCGGCCGTCAATGTAGACCTCGGCCCCCTCAGGCCTGGCCTCCAGGTAAAGCTCCCCGGTGCGGATGGGCCTAAGGCTGGCGGAAACCCGGGTTTCCCGGCCCCGTTCCACCCGCACCGCGGCCCGGTAGGGCTCGTAGCCCGGGGCCCTAAGCTCCACCTGGTAGGTTCCCTCCTCCAGGACCAGGCGCAAGGGGGTGCGGCCCCGCAAGGCGCCGTTTATGTAGGCCTCGGCCCCCGTGGGGCTGGACTCCAGAAGGAGGGTGCCCGTGCGGGAAACGGGGTTCAGGCGCACGTCCAGCCGGGTGGTCTCCCCCCTTCGCACCTGGACCGTGGCCCGGTAGGGCTCATAGCCGGAAAGCCTAAGCTCCACCGCATACCGACCCTCGGGCAGGCTTAGGGAAAGGGGGGTGCGGCCCCTGAGGGCCCCCTCCACGTACACCTCGGCCCCCGAGGGACTGGAGGAGATAACCAGGGTTCCCTGCCGGGCTTCCGGCACCAGCTGGGCGAAGACCTGGACCCTCTCCCCGGGCCTGGGGTTCACCGTGACCCGGTAGGGCTGGTAGCCGGCAAGCCTGAGCTCCACCTCGTGCCGGCCGGGGTTCACCTGGAGGGTGAGGGGGGTGCGCCCGGAAAGCCGCCCATCCAGGTAGACCTCGGCGCCCGCGGGCCTGGAGTCCACCACCAGGGTAGCCGTGGCCGGGCTGGGCGGGGGGGCCGTCACCCGGCCCACATAGTAGCGGGCCAAGTCCGTGACCCAGTCCTTGGGGGGAAGGGGCTCAATCACGATGGAAAGCGCCCGAGCCAGGCCTTCTGCCCCCTGGACCCGCACCCGGTTGCCCTCCACGTCCAGGATCTCCCCCAAGGAGAGGGGCCTACGGCTCGCCACCGCCAGGATGCGGTCCTCCCCCTCCGGGCCGGTCACCGTGTAGCGGTAGCGGGCCCCTTCCGGGGGAAAGCGCCGGGTCTCCCCCGCCCTAAGGAAGTTATCCCGCTCAAAGGCGTTGGGCAGGATGGGGTCAATCTTGCCATCGGCGTTGATGTTGAAAAGGTAGACATAGGCATCCTGGTTCACGTTCACGTAGATGAAGATGGGCTCACCGATCTGATAAACGCCCGTGCCCCGCTTGCCTGGATCCTTGTCCACCCAGACCCTTACCTGAAGGTCGGTGGGCACCGGGTTCACGATGATGCCCTGGGGGCTTATCTGCTGGGCCAAGGCCGCCCCCAAACCCAAAATGGCCAAAAGCAGTTTCCGCATAGCCCTCACCTCCGCCCTCAGGCTAAAGCCTCCCTGTGAAAATCCTGAGGGAAAAAGGCCAAGGCCCCTTAAGACTCGGCGTAGGCCCCTAGGGTGCGGAAGCGGCGGTAACGGTCTTGGTAGAGCTCCTCCGGGGAAAGCCCCTTGAGCTCCTCGAGGGTCCTTAGGAGGGCTTCCTTGATGTTCTGGATGGCCCTAAAGGGATCCTTGTGGGCCCCGCCCTCGGGCTCGGGAACGATGGCGTCCACCACCTTCTGGGCCAGAAGGTCCGTGGGCGTGAGCTTCAGGGCCTCGGCGGCCTTGGGCGCCTCCTTGGCGTCCCGCCAGAGGATGGCGGCGCAGGACTCAGGACTAATCACCGAGTACCAGGCGTTTTCCATGATGAGGACCCGGTTGGCCACCCCGATGGCCAGGGCCCCCCCGCTTCCCCCCTCCCCCAGGATGAGGGCGATGGCGGGAACCCTCAGGCGGCTCATGCGCTGGATGCTCTGGGCGATCACCCAGGCCTGGCCCCGCTCCTCTGCGGAAACCCCCGGGTAGGCCCCCGGGGTGTCGATGAAGGAAATGAAGGGATAGCCAAAGCGGTCCGCCAGGTCCATGAGGCGCATGGCCTTGCGGTACCCCTCGGGATGGGGCATGCCGAAGTTGCGCTGGAGGTTCTCCTTGGTGTCCCGCCCTTTTTGGTGGCCCACCACCACCACCTTCTGCCCCTCCAGGTACGCCAGGCCCCCCACGATGGCGGGGTCGTCGGCAAAGGCCCGGTCCCCATGGAGTTCCAAAAAGTCCTGGAAGGCCCTCTCCAGGACGTCCAAGGTGGTGGGGCGGCCCGGGGCTCGGGCCAGCTGCACCCTCTGCCAGGCGGTGAGGTTGCCGTAGACCTCCTGCTTGAGCCGGGCCAGGCGCTCTTCCAGGAGGCGGATCTCCGCCTCGAGGTCCACCCCCGTGGTACGGGCCGTCTCCTTCAGCTCGGCGATGCGTTTTTCCAGCTCTAGGATGGGCTTTTCAAACTCCAGTGCCATAGGAAACCCCGGGGTGCAGGTGGCGGAGGACCTGGACCACTTCCGCCTTCAGCCTCCTGCGGTCCGTGACCCGGTCCACCATGCCGTGCTTCAGCAAAAACTCCGAACGCTGGAAGCCCTCGGGGAGCTCCTGCCGGATGGTCTGGCGGATAACCCTGGGCCCGGCAAAGCCGATCAAGGCCCCAGGCTCGGCGAAGATCACGTCGGCCAGGGCGGCGAAGCTGGCGGTAACCCCCCCGGTGGTGGGATCCGTGAGGATGGCAACATAGGGCAAGCGCTTTTCCCAAAGGCGGTCCAGGCTCATCACCGTCTTGGCCATCTGCATGAGGGAAAGGGCCGCCTCCTGCATCCTGGCTCCCCCCGAGGCCGCCACCATCACCAAGGCCCGGCCCTCCGCTGCCGCCCGTTCTGCCCCCCGGGCGATCTCCTCCCCCACCACGCTCCCCATGGAGCCGCCGGCAAAGGCGTAGTCCATGACCATGAGGACCGCAGGCACCCCGCCGATGGCGCAGGTGCCCCCCAGGATGGCATCGGGGCGGCCGGTTTCCTCTTGGTAAGCCTTAAGCCTTTCCCTGTAGGGCTTGGTGTCCACGAAGCCCAAGGGGTCCAAGGGCTTAAGCCGGGTGATCTCCTGGAAGGTGCCGGCATCCGCCAGCATCTCCACCCGCTCGGAAGCGGGCACCCGGTGGTGGTGGCCGCACTTGGGGCAGACGTACAGGTTCTCCTTAAACTCCTTCTTGTAGAGCTGGGCCCCACAGGCCTCGCACTTGGTCCAAAGCTCGGGGACGTCCCGGTTCTCCCCGCTGGGCCTTTTCCTTCGGAAAAGCCGCTCTAGGGCCACGCTTATGCCTCCTTGGGGGCCTCCAAGGCCTTGGTCTCCCCCGCCAGGCTCTGGCCGATGAAGACCGCCCCCGCTTCCACATCCAAGGCCTGGGCCCGAATCGTGCCGGTGAAACGGGCCGTCTTGGAAAGGCTGACCTTGGTGGCCACCAAGTCGGCCTTGACCTCCCCGTGGATCTGGACGCTCCCTGCCTCCACCTTCTCCCCCTCTACCCGGCCCGTGCGGCCCACCTCCAGCTCCCCTTCCACGTAGACCGAGCCCTTGACCAGGCCGTCGATGCGCACCTGGCCCTTGGCCTTCAGGTCCCCCAGGACCTCGGTGTCGGGCCCCAGGTAGGTGAGGGCCCCCGTCTGCCTTCTCCCCAGCATCCGCCCCATTTTAACGGGAGGCCCAAAGGGGGTCTAGGTAGGGCCTGGGGTCCAGGGGAGCGCCGTAGCGGTAGATGCCGTAGTGGAGGTGGGGGCCGGTGGAGCGGCCCGTGGAGCCCACGTACCCCAGGACCTGCCCCTTTTCCACCCTCTCTCCGGGGCGCACCGCCAGGCGGGAAAGGTGGCCGTAGAGGCTCTGGTACCCTTCCGCATGGTCCAGGAGGACAGCAAGGCCATAGGCCCCCATCCAGCCGGTTTCGGCCACCACCCCGCTTCCCGTGGCGTAGACGGGAGCGCCATAGGGAGCGGCGAAGTCCAGGCCATCGTGGAACTCGTACCCCGGGCCGAAGGGGTTTTTGCGCATGCCGAAGGGGGAGGTGACCCCCTCGTACCCCCGTAGGGGCAGGCCCCGGGGGAGGCTTCGCTCCACCTCCAGGGTCCTTTCCAAGGCCGGCACCACCTCCTTAAGCTGGTTCTTAAGGTCCAGGACCTCGGCGCGCACCTCCGCCCAGCCCGCCAGGGACTCCTCGGCCACGGCCCCACCCCCCTGGCCCCCCTCCTGGTAGCGCACGGGAAGGGCGTTCAAGGGGGAAAGCCCCGCCCGGCGGCGGAGCTCCTCTATGGCCTTCTTGATCTCCGCAAGCTCCCTTTTGGTGCGCTTGGCCTCCTCCGAGAGGGCCCCGTTTTTGGTCCGCTCCGCCTCGAGGGCCAAGGAAAGCCTCCGGGCCTCCTGGGAAAGGGCCTGGAGGCGGACCTCCAGGGTTCGGGCCTCCCGGCCCTTGTGCCAAAGGTAGAGGTTGGCCCCGGTCCAAAGGGTTAGGAGGGCCAGGAAGAGGGCCACGGCCCACCCCGGCAGGACCACCGCCCGGCTTCCCCCGCCGCTTCGGGCCAGGAAAAGGGTATAGCGCACGGGCCTTTTCCAGCGTCGCTTCATCCGCCAAGAGTATACCCTACCCCCCCGCCCCTAAGGGCAAGGCCACGGGCTGAGGCCAAGGTGTTTGCCCTTAGGGCAAAGCATCTTGCTTACGCAAATGTGTTTGCCCTTAGGGCAAAGCATCCAGGACCAGGGGCAGGGGGTTGGCCTCCAGGCCCAAGCGGAAGGCCTCCCTTAGATGGGCCAGGGCCTCCTCCAGGCCCTTCCTGCGGTGGTAGACCAGGGCCAGGGCCTCCCCCTTTTCCACCCTGTCCCCGGGCTTTTTCAGCAGGTGGACCCCTACCCCGGGGTCGATGGCCTCGCCCTTCCTCCTTCGTCCACCCCCCAGGGCCAAGACCGCCAGGCCCACCCGGTAGGCGTCCACCTCCTGCACCACCCCTTCCCCTTCCGCCAAAAGGGGCAACTCCTCCCCCAGGGGAAGCAGGGAGAAGTCCTCCACCACCCTGGCATCCCCCCCTTGGGCCTCGAGGAAGGCCCGGAACTTCTCCAGGGCCTCCCCGCTTTCCCAGGCCTCATGGGCCAGGCCCGGATCCAGCCCCTCAAGCCTTAAGGCCTCCTGCGAAAGGCGCAAGGCCACCTCCAGAAGGTCTTCTGGCCCCTTCCCCTTTAGAGTTTCGATGGCCTCCCGTACCTCTATGGCGTTTCCCACCGCCCGGCCCAAGGGGGCCTCCATGCGGGTGAGGAGGGCCCTCACCTTTCGGCCCGCCCCCTGGCCGATCTCCACCATGGTCCTGGCGAGGAGCCTGGCCTCCTCCAGGGTCTTCATGAAGGCCCCCTTGCCCACCTTCACGTCCAGCACGATACTCCTGGCCCCGGCCGCCAGCTTCTTGCTCATGATGGAGCTGGCGATCAAGGGGATGCTCTCCACGGTGGCGGTCACGTCCCTTAGGGCGTAAAGCTTTCCGTCCAAGGGGGCCAGGTCCGGGCTTTGGGCGGCGATGACCAGGCCAATGCGCCCGGCCCTATCCAGAAACTCCTCCTCCGTCATCTCCCCCCGCCAGCCCGGCACCGATTCCAGCTTGTCGATGGTCCCCCCCGTGTGGGCCAGGCCCCGGCCCGACATCTTGGCGAAGGTGCACCCGCTGGCCGCCAGGATGGGCCCCACCACCAGGCTCACCTTGTCCCCCACCCCCCCGGAGGAGTGTTTGTCCACGGGGTGGGGCAGGTGGGAAAGGTCCAAAACCTTTCCGGAATAGGCCATGGTTTCCGTAAGCCAAAGGGTTTCCTCCCGGTCTAAGCCCCTCAAGAAGGCCGCCATGAGCCAGGCGGAGACCTGGTAGTCCGCCACCTCCTCCCTTAGGTAGCCCAGGAGGAAGGCCTCCAGGTCCTCGCGCCGGTGCTTGAGGCCTTCCCGCTTCTCGCGGATGAACGCCACCGGGTTCATGCCCCCATGCTACCTAAGGCCATGGCCCAGGGGTACCGCTTCGGCATCGAGGAGTTTGAGCGCCTCTTCCGAGGGGTTACTGGGGTGGAGCTTCTCGAGGGGGAGGTATACCAGATGAGCCCTATCGGTCCTAGGCATGCCGAGGTGGTGGCCCGTTTGGTGACCCGGTTCGCGCAGGCCCTAGGGGATAAAGCCCCATCTGGCCGCAAAACCCCGTGCGCCCATCCTCCCAGCCGGACCTGGCCCCCCTTAGGCCCAAGGACTCCTGGGAGACCCTGCCAACCCCGAGGACATCCTGCTTTTGATGGAGGTCTCCGAATCCAGCCTGGAGCATGACCGGGACGTCAAGCTTCCCCTTTATGCCCAAGGAAGGCGTCTCCGCATCCTTCTCCCCGACAAAGAGGCCGTACCCCTCCTTTGGTTTTGGTCCCTGCGTGATAATCTATATATAGGCTGATGGATAAGGGGAAGCGTAAAGGAGCGGAGCTAGAAAGCTGGGTGCTGAGTTTGGACCCCCGGGACCGTCCCTTCTACACCCTGCGAGAAGCCGCCCGTTACTTGGGCATTTCCGTGGCCACCCTTCGCACCTGGGTGCGTGGGCGGAGCTACCCTACGGACCAGGGAACAAGGTGGTCCCCCCCCTTGATAATCCCTCCCCAAGAGAGTCCCCTTCTCTCCTTCCACAACCTAGTGGAAGCCAATGTGCTCGCCGCACTTAGAGAGGAACATCGTATCTCCATGGCCAAAATCCGCCGCATGGTGAAGTATGCCATGGAGCATCTCGGAGTAGACCGCCCTCTTCTTCTTGATTTGGAGGCCGGCCTTGGCGACGTCTTTATTAAGGACCCCGAAGGGTTATTGTCCTTGACCCGTTCTGGCCAGTTAGCCTTGGAGAAGATCCTGGAACGCTATCTGGCTAGGGTGGATCGGGATACAAGGGGAAGGCCACTTCGTTTCCACCCCCCAGTAGCTGGTCAGATACGGAGCGACCGGATTGTTTTGGATCCAGAAGTAGCTTTCGGCGCCCCCACGGTGAAAGGTATCAAAACCCATATCATCGCTCTTCGTTACGATGCCGGTGAAACCCCCGAGTCCTTGGCCGAAGACTATGGCCTTAGCCTTGATGACGTGAAGGAAGCGGTGGTTTTCGAAGGCAGGGCTGCGTGAGCCCCACCTACTTCTGTGACCGGAATCTTGGCCGGAAGTTCCCTCTACGCCTCCGAGAATTAGGTCTCACTGTAGAACTCCACGATGACCATTTCCCACAAGAGGAACGAGACGAAATCTGGATTCCTAGGGTAAGCCTGCAAAATTGGGTAATCCTAACCCTAGACGAAAGGATCCGTTTCAACAAAGTAGAAAAGGCGTTGCTTTTAGCCTATAAAGCTAGGGTGATCCTTTTACCTAACCCCAAAGAACGGACGCCGGGATGGCTTCTCCAAGTGGCCCAAGAGTTTGCAGCAGCCCAAGCCCAGGTTGAGCGCTTCCTAAGCAAGACCCCGTCTCCCTTTGTAGCCCGTTTTGAGGTTAAAGGTAAAGGAGGCAAAAAACGCTATCGCCTACAAAGGCTACTCCCCTAGTCTTCAGTATGCCTGCCCCGTGGCCTTGGTGAGGAGAAGCCTAAACTCGTGGGGGCTGGTAGCGGCGGAAAGGGCGTCCTCCAGGGAGATGAGCCCCCCTGTGTAGAGCTCCACCAGGTGCTGGTCGAAGGTGTGCATCCCGTGGATGGAGCCCTCCATCATGGCCTCCTTGATCTGGGGGGTCTTGTCCTCATCCTTGATGAGCTCCCGCACGTAGGGGGTGGCGATGAGAACCTCCAGGGCCAGCACCCTCCCCTTCCCGTCCGCCCGGGGCAAAAGCCTCTGGGAAAGGAGGCCAAGAAGGGACTCGGCAAGGAGGATGCGCACCTGCTGGTGCTCATGTAGTGGGAAAAACTCAATGATGCGGTTGATGGTCCTCGCCGCATCCAAGGTGTGGAGGGTGGAGAGCACCAGGTGCCCGGTCTGGGCCGCCATGAGGGCGGCCTCCACCGTTTCCTTGTCCCGCATCTCCCCAATCAGGATCACGTCGGGGTCTTGGCGCATGGCGTACTTGACCCCGGAGTAGAAGCTATCCGTGTCCAGCCCCACCTCCCGCTGCACCACCAGGCTCTTCTTGTGCTTGTGCAGGAACTCTATGGGGTCCTCAATGGTGATGATGTTCTTGGCGTAGTGCAGGTTGATGTGGTCAATGAGGGCCGCCAGGGTGGTGCTCTTCCCCGAACCCGTGGGCCCGGTGACCAGGATGAGCCCCCGCTCCTTGGCGGCGAGCCCCTCCATCACCTCCCGGGGCAGGCCCAAGGCCTCAAAGCTGGGAATCGCCTCGGCCACCACCCGCATCACCAGGCCGAAGCTTCCCCGCTGCCTCAGGAGGTTACAGCGGAAGCGGGCCACCCCGGGGATGGTGTAGGCGAAGTCCAGCTCCTTGCGGTACTCCACCTCCTCCCACTGCTCCGGGGTGAGGAGGGCTTTGGCGATGGCCTCTGTGTCCTTGGGGGTTAGGGGCCGGTTGCCAAAGGGCTTCAGCTTCCCATCCACCCGGATCACGGGCGGGGCCCCCGCCTGCAGGTGGATGTCCGAGGCCCGGGCCTGGACCATGGCCTTGAGCATCTCCAAGAGGCTTTGCCTACCCTCCTGGGGGAGAGCTTCGCTCATGGGTAGACCTCCAGGTTATCGATCAGGCGCACCTCGGGGAAGCGGCCCGCCACGATCCCCCTGGCCCCGGGCACAAAGCGGGAAAGGGGAAGGAGGGTTTCCGGGTGCACGATGGCCAGATAGTCCACCCGGAACTCGGGAACCCCCTTGAGCACCTCCTCCCCTTTTTCCAGGGCCTCGGCCACGCCCTTTCCCCTCGAGGCCGCCTCCCGCATGGCCAAAAGGGCCCGGTAAAGCACCGTGGCCTCCTGGCGCCTCTTTGGGGAAAGGTAGACGTTGCGGCTGGAAAGGGCCAGCCCATCCTCCTCCCGCACCGTGGGCACCCCCACCACCTCCAGGGGGAAGCCCAGGTCCCGCACCATCTTGCGGATCACCAGAAGCTGCTGGTAGTCCTTCTCCCCAAAGTAGGCCCGGCTCGGCCCCACCAGGAGGAAGAGCCTGGCCACCACCGTGGCCACCCCCTGGAAGTGGCCGGGGCGCACCTCCCCCTCCCAAAGGGCGGTGAGGGGGCCCTCCACGGTGACCCGGCTGGAAAACCCCGCCGGGTACATCTCCTCCACGCCGGGGGCGAAGAGGAGGTCCACCCCCGCCTCCTCTAAAAGGGCCTGGTCCCGCTTTAGGTCCCGGGGGTAACGGTGGTAGTCCTCCCCGGGACCAAACTGCAAAGGGTTGACGAAGATGGAAACCGCCACGAAGGGGTTTTCCTTTCTGGCCCGCTCCACCAGGGCCAGATGCCCCCGGTGGAGGTAGCCCATGGTGGGGACAAAGCCCACCCCTTCCCGGGGTAGGGCCTGCCGGAGCTCGGCCACGGTGTGCGCCACCTTCACGGGGCTCAGTATACTTTCCCCGTGGGCAAGAAGAAGCGGGAGGAAAAGCTCAAGAAAAAGGCCCTTAAGGAATGGGAGGAGAGGCGGCCCAAGACCTTCCGGGAAGCCCTGAGGTACTTCCCCGGCCTCTTCTTTCGCACCACCTTGGTGGTGATGGCGGCCACCCTCCTCATCCTCTTTACCGCCGCCATAGGCCTCCCCTGGGCCCAGAGCACCTGGTTCCAGATCCTGGTCTACCTAGGGTTTTACCTCCTCTTTCAGCGCTTCATCATGGGGCCTTTAGCCCCACCGCGGCTAAAATAGGAGAGATGGCCGAACCCGCCCAGGTTCTCCACCCCCTGGCCCTCGAGGCCTACCTGGAAAGGGAGGCCCAAAGCCGTGTGCGCCACGAGCTAGTCCGGGGCTTCCCCCGGGCCATGGCCGGGGCCAGCCGGCGGCACAACCTTTTGGTGGTGGCCCTGGTGGGGGCCCTTTTCCCCCTAGCCCGGGGAAAGGGATGCCGCCTCTATGCGGAGACCTTTAAGCTCAAGGTGGCACCCGATACCGTCTACTACCCCGACCTCATGGTGGTCTGTGGCCCACCAGGGGAGAACCCCTACTACGAGGAAAACCCTTGCTTGGTGATAGAGGTTCTCTCCCCTTCCACGGAGGCCCAGGACCGCTGGGAAAAAATGCGGGCCTACCTAGGGTTAGAAAGCCTCCAGGCATATCTCCTCTTGGATCCGGAAAAAAGGGGCCTTGAAGGTTATTTCCACGAGGGGAAGGGCTTCCGCTTGGAGGCCTACACCGGTGGCCAGGTTCCGCTTCCCTGCCTGGACGCCTTCCTGGACTTGGACGCGGTGTACCTGGCCTTAGACTAGGCGAGGAAAAGGGGCCTAGATCCTCTCGGCGTCCGCCCAGAAGCCTTCCAGGTCGTAGTACTCCCGGGCCTCGGGGGTCATGAGGTGGACCACCACCTCCCCGTAGTCCAGGACCACCCAGCGGGGGCTCTGCCCCTCCGTGGGCCGGGGCCGAAGCCCCGCCTCCCCCAGCTTTTCCTCCACGTGGCGCTCCAGGGCCTGGAGATGGGGGGTGCTGTTGGCACTGGCCAGGACGAAGTAGTCCAGGCTCTCGGACACCGCCCTCAGGTCCAGGGCCACCACGTTTTCCGCCTTCTTTTCCCAAAGGAGATCCTTGATCCTCGCTACCAGCTCCAAAGCCTCCAGGGTCTTTACCATCTGACCTCATTCTACCAGGTCCCGCCCCAGCTCCACCACCACCCCGGAAACCGGCCCATAGGGGGCCAAAAGGGGCAGATGAAAGAGCTCCGCAACGTAGCTTCCCGCCTCGAGGTCCTTGGTGTACACGGCGCTTCGCGCCACCTCCGCCTCCTCCACCTGCACCTCCACCCCCTCCCGGGCCAAAAGGGCCTGCCCCCAAAGGATCAGGTCCCTTTCCCCCCGTAGGCGCACGGGAACCTGCGGCGGGGATGAGGGCAGGGCCATGCCCATCCATGCGGCCAGGACCTGGGCCTTGGCCCCCTCGTCCACATAGAGAAAGGTCCCCCTCCCCTCCCGGGTAGGCAGGGTGGCCAGGGAAAGCCTCAGGCCCTGGACCCCAGGCAGATGGGCCAGGGCCTCCTCCAGGGAAAGGTCCGTGTCCAACTCCCGCCAAGCCTCCCGTAAGGCCAAGGCCAAAGCCGGCCAGGTGCGGGGGTCCTGGGCCTTCTTGAGCACCTGGGAGATCACCCCCTTGATGCGGTCCAAGCGGGCATAGTCCCCCAAGGCATCGTGGCGGAAGCGCATGTACTTCACCGCCTCCTCCCCATTTAGGTGGAGCCTTCCCGCAGGGAAGTCGATGTAGAGTTTGGCCGCCCGGTCGGTGTAGCGCATGGGGCGGTCCAAGTAGACCTCTACCCCCCCTACCGCATCCACCACCCGGGCCACGCTTTCCAGGGTGAGGATGAGGTGCCTTTCCGCCACCAGGCCCGTGGCCTCCTCCACGGCCTGCTTCAGAAGCCCCGCCCCCCCTCGGGCATAGGCGCCGTTGATCTTGCCCCCCACCGCCGGGCTATAGAGGTCCCGGGGAATGGCCAAGGCCCTGGCCTCCCCTCCCCGGATGCGCACGTAGAAGATGGTGTCCGTGCGGCTTCCTGGGCCGCAGGGGGTGTGGTAGCCGCAGTACTCGATATCCCGGGCCGCCACCACCACCCCCATTTCGGGCAAGGGCCCGGCCCTCCTGGGCCGCACCCCTTCCTCCTCCACAGGCCTGGGCCAGGAAAGCACCCCCCCAAGGGCGAAAAGGGCCAGGGAAAGGAGGAGAAGGGAAAGCCTAGGGCGCATCCTGCAAGCGACGGTACACCGCCAACGTCCTGGGGTGCAGGGGAATGCCCTTGGCCTTCAGGTAGGCCACCTTGTTCCCCACCGCCAGGCGGTAGGCCTCAGAAAGCCTCCCCGCAAGGGCCAGCTCCCGGATCTCCCCGTTCACCCCCCGGCCGGGCTCGGAGACGTCGGCGATGTAGAGGGCCATGCCCAGGGCATTCCCAGGGTCCACCCCGTACACGTGCCCCTCCACCGCCTGCAAGACCTCCTCGTCCTCCACCCCCCAGGCCTCGGCCAGAACCCGGGCCGCCCGGCCGTGGAGGGAGAGGGGATGGGCCCTTTCCACCTCGTTTTCCGGAGGGGCCAACTTAAGGAGCTCCTCCTCGCCCAAGTCGCGGGCCGCGTCGTGCAAAAGCCCCGCCAGGTAGGCCCTCTCCCCATCCAGACCGTTCTGCTCGGCAATCTCCCGCGCCAAAGCCGCCACGCGCTCTATGTGGGCCCAGCGCTCGGGGCGGACCAGGGCCTTCACCTTCTCCTTTAGCTCAGCGGTAGAAACCGTGCTTCTCAAGGTACACCTCCACAGGCCGAGGCACCCAGAAGCGCACGCTCTGGCCCTCCTTGATGCGCCTACGAATCTCGCTGCTGGAGATGCCCACCTCCGGAACGGAAAGGGGCACCACCGGCACCGGCATCCGGTCCAAGGGGTAGCCGGGCCGGGCCACGGCCACCAGGGTGGCCAGTTCATGAAGCCGGTGCCCCTCCTTCCAGGTGAGGACATCCCGATAGGCATCGGCCCCGGTGATGAAGAAAAGCTCATCCCCTGGGAAAAGCCTCCGGGCCTCCTCTAGGGTATCCACGGTGTAGCTCGGGCCAGGCCGGTCCAGCTCCAGCCTCGAGGGCCAAAACCCCTCCTCCCCTGCCGTGGCCAGGAGGACCATCTCGTAGCGGGCCCAATCCGGGGCCACCGGGGTCTTGTGGGGAGGACGGGCCGCCACCACAAAGAACACCCGGTCCAGCCCCAAGGCCCGTTGCGCCTCAGCGGCAGCGATCAGGTGCCCCAGGTGGATGGGGTCAAAGCTCCCGCCAAATAGCCCGATCCGCAAACCAACCCCCTAGTCCGGGATATACTCAAACTCCCGCTCCCCAAGGCGCACCACGTCCCCTGCCCGTACCCCCTTGGCCTTTAGGGCCGCCTCCACCCCGTGGCGCCGGAAAACCTCCTGCAGGTAGCCCGCTGCCTCCGCCAAATCCCCCTTAAGCCGCCTCAGGTACCGCTCCACCTCGGGGGCCCGCACCTGGTACACCCCCTCCTCCAGGGGCACCACCTCCACCCCAGCCTCCACCGCCACCCTGGGGGCGGGTTTGGGAAGCTCGGGGGCTGGGGTGGCCTTCACCAGGCTAAGAAGGGCTTCCTTAAGGCCTTCTAGGCCCTCCCCCGTGAGGGCGCTCACCGGGAGGACGGGAAGCCCTTCCTGGGCAAGCTCCGCCACCTTGGCCGCCACCTCCTGGGGAGATAGGAGGTCCACCTTGTTGAGGGCAATGAGGCTTGGCCGCCTCAGGAGGGGGGGGTCGTAGGCCTCTATTTCCCGGCGCAGGGTGTGGAAGGCTTTAAGGGGCTCCTGGGTGGCGTCCAGAACGTAGAGCAAGACCCGGGTGCGGGCGATGTGCCTTAGGAACTCAAGCCCCAAGCCCTTTCCCTGGCTTGCCCCCTCGATGATCCCCGGGATGTCCGCCAGGGTGAAGCGCTCCTCTTCCCCCACCTCCACCACCCCCAGGTGGGGGCTTAGGGTGGTGAAGGGATAGGGGGCGATCTTGGGATGGGCCCGGGTGGTGGCGGCCAGGAGGCTGGACTTGCCGGCGTTGGGGTAGCCCACCAGGCCCACGTCGGCGATGAGCATGAGCTCGAGGCGAAGCCTCCTCCTTTCCCCCTCCTCCCCCGCCTCGGCGAAACGGGGGGCCTGGCGGGTGGGGGTGACGAAGTGCAGGTTCCCCCTTCCTCCTTCCCCTCCCCGGGCCACCAGGAGGACCTGGCCTTCCTCCGTGAGGTCCCCCAGCAGCTCCCCCGTGTCGGCATCAAAGACCCGGGTCCCCCGGGGCACCTCGATGTAGAGGTCCCGCCCGGCGCGGCCATGCTGGCCGCTTCCCCTGCCGTGCTCCCCGTCCTCCGCCTTGTAGGTGCGCTTGGAAAGCTCCGAGAGGGAGTCCACGCTCCCCCTGGCCCTCAGGTAGACGCTTCCCCCACGCCCCCCATCCCCCCCGTCGGGACCCCCTTTGGGCACGAACTTCTCCCGGCGAAAGGAGATGGCCCCGTCGCCACCCCTGCCGGCGGCGACGGTGATCTTGAGGACGTCTTGGAACATCCAAAGGGTCCCTTGGCCTAGGCCAAGGGGCGCACGTGCACATAGCGGCCTAGCCGCCCCTTATCCTGGAACTCCACCACCCCATCCACCAAGGCGAAGAGGGTGAAGTCCCGGCCCATGCCCACGTTCTTGCCGGGCTTGAACTGGGTGCCCCGCTGGCGCACCAGGATGTTCCCCGCCTTCACCACCTGGCCCCCATACCGCTTCACCCCCAGGCGCTTGGCCTGGGAATCCCGGCCGTTTTTGGTGGAACCCAAACCCTTTTTATGTGCCATGGCTCACCCCTGAATCTCCTTGATGAGGATCTCCGTGTAGGGCTGGCGGTGCCCCTTCTTCCTGCGGTACTGCACCTTGGCCTTGAAGCGGGAGACGGTGATCTTCTTGCCCTTGCCGTGGCCCAGGACCTCGGCCACCACCTTGGCCCCTTCCACGAAAGGAGTCCCTACCAGGGTTCTTTCTCCGCCCAGGAGGAGCACGGGAAGCTCCACCTGGCTCCCGGGCTCGGCCTCCAGTTTCTCCACCCGAAGCCTAAGCCCAGGCTCCACCCGGTACTGCTTGCCGCCGGTCTTGACGATCGCGAACATGGCTTCCCCTTCCCAAAGCCCCCAAAGGGGCTACCGGCTTTCTACTATACTTAACCTAAGCCACTTCTTCAAGCAGCGAAAAAGGCTCCTTCAGAGGGTATTTCGCCACAAAAGGGGCATGGCCTCCCTCTTGGCCTCCTTGGCCAGAGCCTTGTCCAAAGTGGCTATCCCTTCCTGGCCCCTAGATTCCTGAGCCAGGAACAGCAGGTAGGCGTCCACAAAGCTGAATCCGCTCCGCCCCACTACCCGCAACACGCGGAAAACCCCATCCTTCTCCCTCACCTCCACACCCCTCCTATCCAAAAGGGCCAAAAGGGCATGGGCCGCTTCCTTCTGGCCCTGGGTATTTTCCTGGGCTTTTCCCTAGGGGCCCGCTTCGCCACCTTTAGCGTGGAGCCCTTTGGCTCCCAGCGGGTGAACCTGGATACCGGCATCACCACCCTGCCCCAGGGTGGGATTCTGGTGGACAACGAAAACGGCTTGCGCCTAAAGGCAGGCTACATTGAGTACAAAGAGGGGAGCTTCGTGCGGGCCCGGGGGGCCGAGCTCCTTTCGGAGAAGGAGACCTTTGTGGCCCAGAGCCTCGAGCACGACATCCCCAAGCAGGAGGCCCGCTTTACCGGCCTCACCTTCAGCAACGCCGATTCAAGGGGCTACGGGCAGAAAGGGCCCTGGCCCTCTTCGCCGAGGACATCGTGGTCCTAAAGGGCAAGGTGGGGGCAGAAAGCCCCAGGCTCCAGGCGGAAACCCTGGTGGTGAACCTGAAGGACCGGGAAGCCCTGGCCCTGGGAAGCTTCACCTACCAGGAGGGGAAGGCCACCCTGAGGGGCCAGGGGCCAAGCGCCCGGCTTTACCTGCGCTTTGTTTCCGGCAAGGTCCAGGCCACCACCAAGGTGCCCTCTGGCGCCGCCCTCCTGGCCCAGTACGCAAACCGCCTCCCATGACCCTTTACCGCCACCTCCTTAAGGAAAGCCTCCCGGTCCTCCTTCTGGCCCTTCTTTTCCTCACCGCCGTCTACCTCTTCGGCTTCTTCTACGCCGGGGCCCGGTGGCTGGAGGGGGTGCCCCTTTTGAAGGTGGCCCGCTGGCTCTCCTACCACGTGCCCGGCGTTTTGGTCCAGGTCTTCCCCATCGCCTTGGTCACCACCACCGTCTTGGTCTTTGGCCGGCTTTCCGCGGAAGGGGCCCAGTTCGCCTTGCTCTCCGGGGGCATCCCCCTGTGGCGGGCGGCCTTGCCCCTCCTTTGGACCGGGGCCCTCCTAAGCCTCGTGGCCCTTTTCCTGCAGGAGAAGCTGGTCCCCTACTACAACGAACGGGTGCGGGTGGCCTGGTGGGACGAGATCCACACCCAAGGAGCCGGCCTTTTCCGCCTAAAGGGCCTGCAGATCCCCATCGGCCAGGGGCGTAGCCTTTACTTTGAGGACTTTGACATGGGGACAAAGGAGATGGTGGGGGTGCGCATCGCCTCCTTTAGGAACAACGAGGGCACCTTTCTCTTCGCCGAGCGGGGAAGCTGGGAGGACCGGGTGATCACCCTGAAGGACTACCGCTTCTACCGCATTGACTTCGCCCAGATCCCCGGGCTGGAAACCGCCCAGGACCTCCTGGCCCAAACCCGCAAGGTCTTCCGGGTGGTAAGCCAGGGAAAGGTGCTGGAGGTGGAGTCCGACCTCTCCCGGGCCCGGGCCATCGCCGACTACGCCGACACCTTCAGCTTTGGCCAGGATAGCCTCTCCCAGGCCTGGGCCAAGATGCGGGACCCCTTCCTGGCGCCCCTGGAAAAGTGGCGGGCCCGGCTGGAGTTTCACTCCAAGCTGGCCCTGCCCTTGGCCAACCTGGTCCTGGTCCTCCTGGCTGCGGCCATGGCCTTAAGGTACGGCCGGAGCACCGGGCTTGCCCTGGGCCTTAGCGTGGTCCTGGCCCTGGGGTACTACGGGGCCTTTTTCCTGGGCCGCTCCTTGGCAGGAATTGGGGCCCTGCCCCCGGAGGTGGGGGCCTGGGGAGCGAACCTCCTCTTCCTCCTTCTCGGCCTGAGGGCCCTGCGGTAAAGGCGCACCCCCCTGGGTTTCCCCAGGGGGTTTCTGGTGGAGCCGAGGGGATTCGAACCCCTGACCTCCTCAATGCCATTGAGGCGCGCTCCCAACTGCGCCACGGCCCCAGGCAACGCCTATGGTACCGAGGGGAGGGCCGTTTGTCAACGGGTCCAGAGGCCGATCAAAAGGGCCAAGACCACGAAGACAATCCCGAGGATCACCGTGAGACGGTAAAGCCCCCCGGTAACCCCTCGAGCGGAAAAGAGATCCGCCGAGCCCCCCATGAGGTCCCCAGCGCCCTGCTTGGGCTCCTGCACCAGGACCAGGTAGACCAAAAGCCCCGCCACGCCCAGGTAGAGGAGGATGACCAAGGTGTAAAGGAAGTCCATACCCTTACCACTTTAGCGGGAAGGGGAGGATGTGTCCACCCGGGGTCCCAGGGAAGTATAAAGGGGTGTGGAACTAGCGGATGTCTACGCCGCCCACCGGCGCATTGCCCCTTACGTGCACCGGACCCCCCTTCTCACCTCGAGGCTCCTGGATGAACTCTTGGGCAAGCGCCTGCTTCTAAAAGCCGAGCACCTGCAGAAGACGGGAAGCTTCAAGGCCCGGGGAGCCCTTTCCAAGGCCCTGACCCTGGAAAACCCCAAGGGGCTTTTGGCGGTAAGCAGCGGCAACCACGCCCAGGGGGTGGCCTACGCCGCCCGGATCCTGGGGGTAAAGGCCCTGGTGGTCATGCCCGCGGAGGCAAGCCCCTTTAAGAAGGAGGCCGCTCGGGCCTACGGGGCCCAGGTGGTGGACCAAGGGGTTACGGGGGAAAACCGGGAGGAGGTGGCCAGGGCCCTCCTCCTAGAAACCGGCTACGCCTTCATCCATCCTTTTGACGACCCCTTGGTCATGGCCGGGCAGGGCACCGCGGGGCTGGAGCTCATGGCCCAGGCGGGGGAGCTTGGGCTTTTCCCGGAAGCGGTCTTGGTTCCAGTGGGAGGCGGAGGGCTCATCGCCGGGGTGGCCACGGCGGTGAAGGCCCTCTCCCCCAGCACCTTGGTCCTGGGGGTGGAGCCCGAGGGGGCGGACGACGCCAAGAGAAGCCTGGAAAAGGGTGGGATCGTGCGCCTTCCCCAAGCACCCAGGACCCGGGCGGATGGGGTAAGGACCTTGGCCTTGGGCCAGCACACCTTCCCCATCCTGAGGGAGAAGGTGGACGCCATCCTCACCGTGAGCGAGGAGGCCATCCTGGAGGCTGAAGGTCTCCTCTTCACCCGCACCAAGCAGGTGGTGGAGCCCACTGGGGCCCTCCCCTTGGCCGCCGTGCTGGAGCACGGGGAAAGGCTTCCCCAGGTCCTGGCCATTCTACTTTCAGGAGGAAACCGCAGGTTCGCTCCCTAGGCCAGGTATCCTGGAAAATCCAGCATCGTGATGCTGCATTTTCAAGGGTGCCTGTCCGCTACCTAGCCCAGGGAGTCCTGGCCCTCCTTCTGCCCCAGCCGATGGAGCAGCTATGGGAACCCGAACACCCAAGGCAGGACTTCTTTCCCTGGAAAGGAGGGGTAAGCTTACCCCGTGATCGTGAAGGAAGCGCTTCTACCTATAGAGGAAGTGGCCGGAAAGCTGGGCTTAGGCCGGGAAAGGCTTTACCTCTACGGCCCCCACATGGCGAAGGTGCTGGGGGAACCCCCGAAGGCCAAGGGAAAGCTGATCCTGGTCACCGCCATCACCCCCACCCCGGCCGGGGAGGGTAAGACCACCACCGCCATCGGCCTGGTGGACGCCCTATGGCGGCTTGGGAAAAAGGCCGCCTTGGCCTTGAGGGAGCCCTCCTTGGGCCCGGTTTTTGGCGTGAAGGGCGGAGCCACGGGGGGAGGCCGGGCCCGGGTGGAACCCCGGCACGAGATCAACCTGCACTTCACCGGGGACTTCCATGCGGTGACCAGCGCGGTGAACCTCCTGAACGCCCTTTTGGACAACCACCTGCACCAGGGCAATGAGCTGGGGATTGACCCCAGGCGCATTGAGCTCAAACGGGCCATCGACATGAACGACCGGGCCTTAAGGCACATCGTCTTGGGCCTGGGGGGCAAGGCCCACGGGGTGCCTCGGGAGGGGGGATTTGAGCTCACCGTGGCCAGCGAGGTCATGGCCCTCATGAGCCTGGCCCGGGACTTTAAAGACTTAAAAAAGCGCCTGGGAAGGATACGGGTGGGCTTCACCCGCGAGGGAAAGCCCATCTACGCCCAGGACCTGGGGGCGGTGGGGGCCATGGCCGCCCTTTTAAAGCAAGCCTTCCTCCCCAACCTGGTGCAGACGGCGGAGGGGAATCCCGCCTTCGTCCACATGGGGCCTTTTGGCAACATCGCCCACGGCACCAACTCCCTGAGGGCAAGCCTATGGGCCTTGGGCCTGGCGGACTTCGTGGTGCAGGAGGCGGGGTTTGCCACGGACCTCGGCATGGAGAAGTTCATGAACGTGGTGGCCCGCACGGGAGGCCTGGTGCCCGAGGCCGTGGTGCTGGTGGCCACCATCCGGGCCCTCCGCTACCACGGGGGACAGGACGCCTACGAGATGCCGGACCCCCAGGCGGTGGCCAGGGGCCTGGCCAACCTGGAAAAGCACGTGGAGAACGTGGAGCTCTTCGGCTTCAAGCCGGTGATCGCCTTAAACCGCTTTCCCACGGACGCCCCGGAGGAGATCGCCCTGGTGCGGGCCTTCGCCCGGGAACGGGGCCTGCCCTTTGCCCTAAGCGAGGTCTACGCCAAAGGGGGGGAAGGGGGGCTGGAACTGGCGGAAAAGGTTTTGGAGGCCCTTGCCCTCCCCCACACCTACCGGCCCCTTTATCCTTTGGAGATGCCCCTCGAGGCCAAGGTGGAAACCATCGCCCAGCGGGTCTATGGGGCCGAGGGGGTGGAGTGGAGCGAGGAGGCCAAGAGGGCCCTAAAGGCCGCCAAGAAGGAGGGGTGCGAGGCCCTGCCCGTGGTCATGGCCAAGGCGGCCACCTCCCTCTCCGACAACCCCAAGCTCCGGGGAAGGCCCCAAGGCTTCAGGGTGCGGGTCACGGACCTGAGGTGCCGGTTTGGGGCGGGGTTCGTGGTGGTCTACATGGGGGGGATTGAAACCCTGCCCGGCCTGCCCAAGGTGCCCCAGGCCCTGGGCATTGACGTGGACGAGGAGGGGAACATCCGGGGGATGGACTACTGATACCCCCCCACCCTGGCTTCGCCAGGGTGGGGGCCCCGGGAGAAACCCCAAGGGCCGGGCTATATCCCGTGCCCGTCCGCCCGCTGCTTCTCCACGGGAAGCCCCGTGGCCCCGTGGAAGGCCTCCACCTCCTCCAGGAAGCGGCGGAAGAGGTAGAGGGCGTCGTGGGGACCGGGGGCGGCCTCGGGGTGGTACTGCACGGAAAAGACGGGGTAGCGGCTATGGGCCATGCCCTCGAGGGTCCCGTCGTTGAGGTTGATGTGGGTGGGCCTGAACTCCTTGAGGGAGTCGATGTCCACCGCATACCCGTGGTTTTGGCTGGTGATCTCGATCTTGCCGGTGAGGAGGTTCTTCACCGGGTGGTTGGCCCCCCGGTGGCCGAACTTCATCTTGTAGGTGCGCCCCCCTGCCGCCAGGGCCAGGAGCTGGTGGCCCAGGCAGATGCCGAAGGTGGGCAAAAGCCCCATGAGCTTCCAGATGGTCTCGTGGGCGTAGCGGGGCATGGTGGGGTCCCCGGGGCCGTTGGAGATGAAAAGCCCGTGGGGCTCTAAGGCCATGATCTGGCTCGCCGGGGTTTTGCCGGGCACCACCAGGATTTCAAAGCCCAAGGCCGCCAGGTTCTCCACGATGGCGTGCTTGATGCCGAAGTCCATGACCACGATGCGCCGGCCCGACTTCAGGGTGGGCCAGGCGTAGGGCAAGGAGGTGGAGACCTCGGGGGTCATGTCCCGGCCATCGATGTCCGTCCAGGCCTTGGCCTCTTGGCGAAGGGCCTTGAGCTCCTCCGGGGTGAAGGCGTGGTGAGGTTCGCCAAAAAGGCTGGCGTGGGCGATGGTCCCCTTCAGCACCCCCCCTTCCCGAATCTTGCGCACCAGGGCCCGGGTGTCGATCCCCTCGATCCCCACCACCCCGTAGAACTCCATGAACTCCCCTAGGGTTTGCTGGGCCCTGGGGTTGGAGGCCAGGCGGCTAAACTCCTTGGCCACAAAGCCCTTCACCCAGGGGCGGTTGGACTGCATGTCGTAGACGTTGACCCCGTAGTTGCCCTGGTGGGGGTAGGTCATGACCACGATCTGCCCGTGGTAGCTGGGGTCGGTCATGATCTCCTGGTAGCCGGTCTGGGCGGTGTTGAAGACCACCTCCCCCACCGTCTTCCCCCGGGCCCCGAAGGCGTAGCCGTGGTAGACGGTGCCGTCCTCCAGGACCAAAACCGCACGCTCCTTCACTCCAGCCATTCCTCCTCCTCTATGCCCGCCTGCTTCAAGATGCGCTTAAGGAGGTCCACGCCGATCTCCCCCCGATGGGGATTGGGCAGGACCAGGCGCACCGAGCCCCGCACCATGAACTGGTGCCGCCCCCCCCGCATACGGCCCGGCAAACCCCAGGGCCTTTAGCCTTGCCACCAACTCCCTCCGGGAAACCGGCTTAAGCCGCTTCGCCACGGGGTAGATCAATGCGAACCTCGCCCAGGGGCGGAGGGGCCTCGCCGTGGGAGACCAAAAAGAGAAGCCAGTCCTCCAAGGCCGCCTGCAGGTTGGCCTCGCACTCCCTCAGGCTCTTTCCCGTGGCCCAGACCCCAGGCAGGTCTGGGATCTCCCCGTAGTAGGGCTCCTCGTCCTCTATGAGCTCATAGCGGGCCCGGGCCATGGCCTCCTCCAAGTAGCGGGTCAGGGTGCCCATCCCATCCATTCTAGCCTCCGAAGGCCCCTGGGGAAAGGCGCTTGATGACGGCGATCTCCCGGCAGTTCTCGTAGAAGGGGCAGGCGTTGCACTCGCTCCACACCTTGGGAGGCAAAGCCTCCCGGGTGGTGACCTGGTAGCCCAAGGAGCGGAAGAAACCCACCTGAAGCGTCCAGGCGAAGACCTGGGGCAGGCCCAGGTCCCTGGCCTCCCGCTCCGCCCCCAGGACCAGCCAGCGGCCTAGGCCCTCCCCCTGCCGCAAGGGGTGGACCGCAAGGCCCCGAATCTCCGCCAAGTCCCGCCAGAGCACGTGCAGGGCCACGGTGCCCACGATGTGGCCGTCCTCGTCCTCGAGGACCTGGAAGTCGCGGATGTTCTCGTAGAGGTGGCTGTGGCTCCGGACCAGCATCAGGCCCTTCTCCGCCCAGTAGCGGATGAGCCAGTAGATGGCGTCCACATCGCTAAGCCTGGCCTTCCTGAGCTCCACCGCCCTTCCCCTTTGCACCTCGGGAAGGGAAACCGGAGAAAGTTCTATCCGGGTCTCAAGCAAGACCCACCTCCTTTTTTGCCTCCAGAATCCTTTCCCGCACCGCCACGGGGGCCGTGCCCCCAAAGGAACGGCGCCTTTGGATGGCGGTTTCCAGCCGGAGAAGGGGCAGGGCATCCTCGGCGAAGAGGGGGTGGTGGGCCTTAAGCTCCTCCAGGGTCAGGTCCTTTAAGGCCCTTCCTTCCTCCAGAAGCTTCCGCACCAGCCTGCCCACCACGTGGTGGGCTTCCCGGAAGGGAAGCCCCTTCTCCGCCAGGTAGTCAGCCAGTTCCGTGGCCAAGGCATAGCCTTCCTCCGCCGCCCGCCACATCCTCTCCCGCCGCCACCTGAGCCCGGGGAGAAGGGCGGTGAGGAGCCTAAGGCTATCCCGGTAGGTGGCCAGGGCGTCCAAGAGGGGCTCCTTGTCCTCCTGGAGGTCCTTGTTGTAGGCAAGGGGAAGCCCCTTTACCACCGTGGAGAGGGCCACCAGGGCCCCCAAGACCCTTCCCGCCTTGGCCCGGATGAGCTCCAGGATGTCGGGGTTCTTCTTCTGGGGCATGATGGAGGAGCCGGTGGCGAAGGCATCGGGGATCTCCACGAAGGCGAACTCCTCGGTGCTATAGAGGATGAGCTCCTCCGCCATGCGGGAGAGGTTCAGCATGCCGATGTTGAGGGCGGAAAGCACCTCCAGGGCAAAATCCCGGCTTGCCACCGCATCCAAGGAGTTCCGCATGGGCGCTTGGAAGCCGAGCTCCCTGGCAGTGTAGTGGCGGTCTATGGGAAACCCCGTCCCCGCCAGGGCCGCAGCCCCTAAGGGGCTATGGTTGAGGCGCTTTTTGGCATCCTCCAGGCGCCCCGCATCCCTCAGGAGCATCTCGTAGTAGGCCAAAAACCAGTGGGAAAGCAGGATGGGCTGGGCCCGTTGCAGGTGGGTGTAGCCGGGAAGCACGTAAAGGGGCTCCAGGTGCCTTTCCGCTTCCCTCACCAAAACCCGGCGCAGCTCCAAGAGGAGGGCCAGAAGCTCCTCCACGGCCCCCCTGAGGAAAAGCCTCAGGTCCGTGGCCACCTGGTCATTGCGGCTCCGTGCGGTATGGAGCTTGCCTCCAGGAGGACCGACCAGCTCCATGAGGCGGGCCTCCAGGTTCATGTGCACGTCCTCCAGCTCCTCCCGCCAGGGGAAGGTGCCCGCCTCTATCTCCTCCTCTATCCGGTCCAGGCCCTTCAGGATGGCCTCAAGCTCCTCCCCGCTGAGAAGCCCCACCCGGTGGAGCATACGGGCGTGCACCCGGTTCTGCCAGAGGTCCTCCCGCCAAAGGGCCCGGTCAAAGGCCAAGGAGGCGTTGAAGCGGGCGGCAAGCTCGCTTGGACCCTCCTTAAAGCGGCCACCCCAGGTCCTATGCCCCATGGGCCTTCCCCCCCACCAAGGCCCTCACCCTAAGCCTCAGGGCCTGGATCTTGATGAAGCCCTCGGCATCCTTTTGGTCGTAGCCCCCGAGCTCGTCAAAGGAGACCAGGTCCTTCTGGTAGAGGCTTTTTGGCGCCTTCCTCCCCACCACGTAGACGTTTCCCTTGTAAAGCTTCAGCCGGGCCACCCCGGTCACCGCCTGGGCCACGTGGTCAAAGTAGGCCTGGAGGGCCTCCCGCTCCGGGGCGTACCAGAAGCCGTAGTAGACCAGCTCGGCGTACTTGGGGGCAAGCCCATCCCTTTGGTGCAGGACTTCCCGGTCCAGGGTGAGGCTTTCCACCGCCCGCCGGGCGTGGTAGAGGAGGGTCCCCCCGGGGGTTTCGTAGACCCCCCGGGACTTCATGCCCACGAAGCGGTTTTCCACCAGGTCCACCCGGCCCACCCCGTGCCGGCCCCCAATCTCGTTGAGGCGGGCGAGAAGCGCCGCTGGGGAAAGCCTCTCCCCGTTCACCGCCACCGGGTCCCCCCCTTCAAAGGCCACCTCCACGTACTCCGGGGCGTCGGGGGCCTCCTCGGGGTCCACGGTCATGCGGAACATCCCCTTGGGGGGCTCGGCCCAGGGGTCCTCGAGGACCCCCCCCTCGTAGGAAATATGCAGAAGATTGGCGTCCATGGAGTAAGGTTTTTCCTGGGTCACGGGAACGGGGATGCCGTGGGCCTCGGCGTAGGCCATCATCTCCTGCCGGCCCCTAAAGTGCCACTCCCGCCAGGGAGCGATCACCCGGATGTTGGGCTTTAGGGCGTAGGCGGTGAGCTCAAAGCGCACCTGGTCGTTCCCCTTGCCCGTGGCCCCGTGGGCGACGGCCTCGGCCCCCTCCTCCTCGGCGATCTTCACCAGGTACTTGGCGATGAGGGGCCGGGCGATGGCGGTGCCCAGGAGGTAGTACCCCTCGTACACCGCCCCCGCGCGGAACATGGGGAAGACGAAGTCCCGCACGAACTCCTCCCTTAGGTCCAGGGCGATGGCCTTGGAGGCCCCGGTCCTCAGGGCCTTGGCCCGGGCCTCCTCCACCTCCTCCCCCTGGCCGATGTCTGCGGTGAAGGCGATCACCTCGGCCCCATAGGTTTCCTTGAGCCACTTGAGGATGATGCTGGTGTCCAGCCCGCCGGAGTATGCCAAGACGATCTTCATGCCAACCCCTAGTCTACCCCCTCGAGGGGGTATGAATAAGTATACACAGCAAAACGGGTGTGGGTTGACTAAGAGACTGTCGTAAAACCCTCCTTATCCAGTTTATGCGGCCCTTGCCAGCCGCTTTAACAGCAAGCGTATCATAGCTAGGTACATCCAGGCTTCCGTAACCTCTGGATGGTACTCGTA
Organism: Thermus caldifontis; assembly: GCF_003336745.1. NCBI lineage: Bacteria > Thermotogati > Deinococcota > Deinococci > Thermales > Thermaceae > Thermus > Thermus caldifontis. The sequence continues at coordinate 54,019 of NZ_QGMX01000007.1, forward strand.
ATCCTTCCCCAGCCGTCGGTTTCGTCCCAACCAGGCAAAGGTCCGCTCCACCACCCATCGCTTCGGCAATGGCTGAAATCCCTTCACCCGTTCCACCTCCGGAAGGGCTTCCCCTTCCCTCACCCATACCCCCCGCACCCCCGCATGGGGATGGGCCACCACCTCAAGCTCCAATCCCAGCCCCTCCGCCTCCCCCCGCAAACCCCGGTAGGCCCAGTCCACAAACACCTTCCTCACCCTGGGCCACAGGGAAAGGTCCAGCCCCTCCAAAAGCACCTTCCCACCCCATCGGTCGTGCTCGTTGGCCGGGTGTGCATGGGCCTTCAGCAGTCGCCCCCCGGTGTCCGTCAGAATCTGCCGCTTCCGCTTTGGGGCCCCTGCCCCAAATGAACTGCCCCTTCACCTTCTTAGCCCCGTCGTGTCCACGGGGACCCCCTTTTCCCCTGTCTTCACCGATTGGCTGTCCATCACCAAGGCGCTGGGGGAAGCATACCGCCCTTCCCGTTCCCGGTCACGGCGGACCAGGGCCTGGGCTACCCTCTCCCAAACCCCCTCCTTCTGCCACTTGCGGAAGGGGTGGTAGACCGTGGACCAATGGGGAAGGTCATGGGGCATGGCCCGCCACTTGATGCCGTTGTCCAGAACGTAGAGGATAGCGTTAACAATCTCCCTCCTGGGCACCTTAGCGGGTCGGCCGCCAGGTTTGGGAGCAGGAATCAGGGGCTCCAGAAGGGCTCACTCCTCGTCCGTAAGGTCGCTGGGGTAAAATCTGCGTGTAGGGTTCATGTGCAGAGTATAGCAGACTTTTACAACAGTCTCTAAGACCAGCAGAAGGGATTCCCGGCTAGGCACAGCCTAGCCGGGAATCCCTTCTATCTAAAGGTGGATGGGCTTCTCCCAAGCGGCCAGGGCGGCCTCCTTGAGGATCTCGGAAAGGGAAGGGTGGGCGTGGGGGGCCCGGCCCAGGTCCTCGGCGCTGGCCTTGAAGAAGATGGCCAGGGCGGCCTCGGCCAAGACATCCCCCACCCGGGCCCCGATCCCATGCACCCCCAGGATGCGGTCGGTCTTGGCATGGGCCAGGACCTTGACAAACCCCTCCGTCTCCCCCATGGCCCGGGCGCGGCCTGAGGCGGAGTAGGGGAAGCGGCCCACCTTGTAGGGGATCCCCTGGGCCTTGAGCTCCTCCTCCGTGTACCCCACCCCCGCCACCTCGGGGTGGGTGTAGACCACGCTGGGGATGGCCTGGTAGTCCACGTGGCCGTACCCCTTGGCCATGTGCTCCACGGCGGCGATCCCCTCCTCGCTGGCCTTGTGGGCCAGCATGGGCCCCCGCACCACGTCCCCGATGGCGTAGATGTGGGGGATGGGGGTCCTCAGGTGCCCGTCCACGGGGATGCGCCCCTTCTCGTCGGTGGCGAGGCCTATCCGCTCCAGGTCCAGGCCCTCGGTGTAGGGCCTGCGCCCCACCGCGAGAAGCACCCGGTCCGCCTCCAGGACCTCTCCCCCTTCCAGCTCCACCCGGGCGCCCTTCCCCTCAGGGCGTACCGCCTTCACCTTAACCCCGGTACGGATATCCAGCCCCTCCTTCCGGAAGACCTTCTCCGCCGCCCGGGATAGCTCGGCGTCCAGGGTGGGGAGGATGCGGTCCAGGTATTCCAAGACGGTCACCTCCGCCCCCAGGCGGTGCCAGACCACCCCGAGCTCCAGGCCAATCACCCCCCCTCCCACCACGATGAGGCGGCCCGGCACCTCGGGAAAGGCCAGGGCCTCGGTGGAGGTCACCACCCTTTCCCCGTCCACCTCCGCCCACGGGGGGATGAGGGGGGCGCTCCCCGTGGCGATGAGGAGGTAGCGGGCGGATAGCTCCTCCTTCGTTTCCTCCACCAAGACCTTGCGGTCGGAAAGGAAGCGGGCCCTTCCCAGGTGGCGGGCGATGCCGTTTTTCTTGAAGAGGAACTCGATCCCTTGGGTGTTGGCCTGGACCACCTTGTCCTTGTGGGCAAGAAGGGCGGGGAGGTCCACCTCGAGGCCCTGAACCCTGGCCCCGATGAGGCCCTTTTTCGCCTCGTAGATGCGCTCGGTGGTTTCCAAAAGGGCCTTGGAGGGGATGCACCCCACCCTGAGGCAGGTGCCCCCCAAGGCCTTTTCCTTCTCCACCACCCCCACCTTCATCCCCAGCTGGGCGGCCCGGATGGCGGCCACATACCCCCCAGGCCCCGCTCCGATCACCAACAGGTCGTAGGTATACACGCTAGACCTCCAGCAAGAGGCGCACGGGGTTTTCCACCAGCTCCTTGACCCGCCTCAGGAAGGTGACCGCCTCCCGGCCGTCCACGATGCGGTGGTCGTAGGAAAGGGCCAGGTACATCATGGGCCGGATCACCACCTGCCCCTCCCGGGCCACGGGCCTTTCCTGGATGGCGTGCATCCCCAGGATGCCCACCTGGGGCGGGTTGAGGAGGGGGGTGGAGTTGAGGGAGCCGTAGACCCCGCCGTTGGTGATGGTGAAGGTGCCCCCCATGAGCTCCTCGGGCTTCAGCTTCCTGGTGCGGGCCCTTTCGGCGAAGTCGGCGATCTGGCGCTCGATCTCCGCGAAGGAGAGCCGGTCGGCGTCCCTCAGAACCGGGACCACCAGGCCCTCCCCGCCCCCCACGGCCACGCCGATGTCGTAGTAGCGGTGGTAGAGGATGGCGTTATCCCGGATCTCGGCGTTGAGCTCGGGGATCTCCTTCAGGGCCTGGACCACCGCCTTCACGAAGAAGCTCATAAGACCCAGCTTCACCCCATGCTTCTTCTGGAAGGCCTCCCCCAGCTCCTTCCTTAAGGCGAGGATGGCGGACATGTCCGCCTCGTTGAAGGTGGTGAGCATGGCGGTGGTCTGCCGCGCCATGAGGAGCCTTTCGGCAATACGGCGGCGCAAGGGGCTCAGGGGCACCGCTTCGCTCACCCGCCAGGGCCGATCGGCAGGAGGTTGGGCGGGAGGGGGTACAGGCTCAGGCGTCCTGGGGGGCACCGCCTGGGGCGGGGCTTGCCTTGCCCTCTCCTCCAGGTGGCGCTCCACGTCCTCCTTGAGGATGCGCCCGCCCAGGCCCGTGCCCGCCACCTCCCCCGGGGATACCCCCGCTTCCCTTAGGACCCGCTCGGCCGCGGGCATGACCAGGGGTTCCTGGGGTTCTGGGGCGGGAGCGGGCTCAGGCTTTGGGGCCGCAGCCACTGCCCCTTGGGCTTCCAGAAGGGCGATGGCCTCCCCCACCCTGGCGGTTTCCCCCGTACGCTTGAGGATCTTGGCCAGGGTGCCCGCAAAGGGAGCCGGGAGTTCCAGGGTGGCCTTGTCGGTGATGAGCTCCACCAGAGGTTCGTCCTGGGCGAAGCTTTCCCCTTCCTTCTTCAACCAAGCGCCGATCTCCACTTCCACAATGGACTCGCCCACGGAGGGCACGTTCAGTTCCTGCACCGTCTACCTCCTCACTTGAAGGCTTCCTCAAGAAGCGCTTCCTGCTCCTCTTTGTGCACCTTGGAGGAACCCACCGCGGGGCTTGGGGACTCGGGCCGGGCCACCACGCTGAAGGGATGGCCGTAGATCTCCCCGCAAAAACGGGCGGAGAGGTACCACCAGGCCCCCTGGTTCACGGGTTCCTCCTGGACGTAGACCACCGGGGTTTTCTTGGGGTAAAAGCCCAGGGCCTCCTTGAGCTCGGCCTCGGGGAAGGGGTAGAGGAGCTCCAACCGGACGAGGGCCACGTCCTCCGCCCCCAGCTCCTTTCGCTTCTGCACCAGGTCGTAGTAGACCTTCCCCGAGGTGAGAAGGACCTTCCTCGCCCCCTTGACCCTTTCCGGAATCACCTTCTGGAAACGCCCCTGAGCGAGCTCCTCCAGGCTGGAGGCCACCTCGGGGTGGCGGAGGAGGCTTTTGGGGGTGAGGACGATAAGGGGCTTGCGGATGGGGCGCTTCACCTGGCGGCGGAGGAGGTGGAAGAACTGGGCGGGGGTGGTGGGGTAGGCCACCTGGAGGTTGTCCTTGGCCCCCAGCTGCAAGAAGCGCTCCAGCCGGGCGGAGGAGTGCTCAGGGCCTTGGCCCTCGAGGCCATGGGGCAGGAGGAGGACCAGGCCGGAAAGCCGGTTCCACTTGGCCTCGGCGCTGGCCAGGAACTGGTCGATGTAAACCTGGGCCACGTTGACGAAGTCCCCAAACTGGGCCTCCCATAGGACTAAGGCCTCGGGGTAGTCCAGGCTGTACCCGTACTCAAAGCCCAAGACCCCGGCCTCGGAGAGGGGGGAGTTGTGGATCTCCACCTCCGCCTGGCCCTCGGCCAGGTGCTGCAGGGGAAGGTAGGAGCTGCCCGTCTGGTAGTCGTAAAGGGCGGCGTGGCGCTGGGTGAAGGTGCCCCTTAAGGCATCCTGGCCCGTAAGGCGCACCCTATGCCCCTCCACGGCCAAGGAGGCCAAGGCCAAGGCCTCGGCCGCCGCCCAGTCCAGGGGACGTTTCTCCTCGGCCATCTCCCTCCTGGCCTCCAGGAAGCGCTTCAGCTTGGGGTGCACCCCGAAGCCCTCGGGCACGGCGCTTAAGCGAAGGAGAAGCCCCCTTAGCGCCTCCTTTGGCACCCCGGTTTCCACCTCGGGCACAGACGAATCGGGCCCCCCCACGTACCCCTGCCAGATCCCGGAAAGCCCGTGGGGCACCACGGGGCCTGGCTCCGCCTTGACCCGGGTGAACTCACCCTCCAGCCTGGCCAGATAGGCCTCCTCCCAGGCCTTAACCTCCCCTTCCCCCACCACCCCTTCGGCGAGAAGCCTTTCCCCATAGACCTTCCAGGGCTCGGGCTTCTTGCTGATGAGGGCGTACATGGGGGCTTGGGTGAAGGTGGGCTCGTCCGTTTCGTTGTGCCCCCGGCGGCGGTAGCCCACCAGGTCGATGACCACGTCCTTGGCGTAGCGCTTTCGGTACTCCAGGGCCAGGCCCAGGACGAACCAGAGCTCGTCTAGGGCCTCGGCGTTCACGTGGAAGATGGGGGCCCCCAGCATCTTGGCGATGTCCGTGGGGTAGCGGCAGGAGGTGTACTCCTCGGGCAGGGTGGTGAAGCCCAGCTGGTTGTTGGCCACGATGTGGAGGGTCCCCCCCACCCGGTAGCCGGGAAGCCGGGAGAGGTTAAGGGTTTCCTGGACGATGCCCTCCCCGATGAAGGCCGAGTCCCCGTGGACCAAGATGGCCAGGCCCCTTTTTCTCTCCCGGTCCCCGAAGCGGTCCTGCTTGGCCCTTAGCCTCCCCAGGGTCACGGGGTTTACGAACTCCAGGTGGCTGGGGTTGAAGTTGAGGGAGAGGTGCACCTTCCCATAGGGGGTATCGAGGTCGTTGGAGAAGCCCAGGTGGTACTTCACATCCCCCGAGTAGCCTTCGGGGAAGATCTCCTCAAACTCGCGGAAGATGCGTTCCAGGGGTTTGCCCACCACGTGGGCCAGGACGTTGAGCCGCCCCCGGTGGGCCATGCCCAGGACCACCTCCCTAACCCCGTGGCGGGCGGATTCCTCCACCGCCAAAAGGAGAAGGGGGACCAGGCTTTCCAGGCCCTCGAGGCTAAAGGTCTTGGCCCCCAGGTACTTGCGCTGCAGGAAGGCCTCAAAGAGGCTCGCCTGCATGAGGCGCTCCAGGATGCGCCGGCGCACCTCTTTGGGGGGGGTGGGCCAAGGGTTCTCGATCCGGGAAAGAAGCCAGGCACGCTCCTCGGGTTCCACGTGGGAAAGCTCAAAGCCCACCGGGCCCAGGTAGATGGCCTCCAGCCCTTCCAAGAGGCTTCCCAGGGTGGCCGCCCCGAACCCTGGGGGAAGGGGCCTGGGAAGGTCCGAAGGGGAAAGGCCATGGGCCTCGAGGGTAAGCTCCTTCGGCCTTGGCCGCTCCCTTCCCAAGGGGTCTATGCGGGCCGCCAGGTGGCCCAGCTCCCGATAGGCCTGGACCAGGCGCTCCACCTTGAGGAGGAAGGCGGGGTCCACCGCCTCGGCCAGGGGGATGGGGGCGGTCCTTCGGCCATCCCCCCAGGGTTCTCGTCGGGAATCCTCCAAGGCGAGGGCGGAAAAGTAGCGGCGCCACTCCTCCGGCAGGGAAAAGGGGTCCTCCAGATAGGCCCGGTAGAGGGCCTCCAGGTAGCCTTGGCTTTCCAGCGTGAGCTCCATCCTACCTCCTAAAGGGGCCTACGCCCCCTCTCTACGCTACACCAAAAAGCGGTGTAGGTGCTTTGGGACCGGTACAATGGGGCCATGGTCCTGAAGGAGAGACAAGAAGGCGTCCTCCTCCTCACCCTGAACCGGCCGGAAAAGCTGAACGCCATCACCGGCGCCCTGCTGGAGGAACTCTACCAGGCCCTAAAGGAGGCCCAGGAGGACCCCGGAATCCGGGCCCTCCTCCTCACGGGGGCAGGCCGGGCCTTCTCCGCCGGGCAGGACCTGGGGGAGTTCGGGGGGGAAAAGCCCGACTACGAGGCCCACCTCCGCCGCTACAACCGGGTGGTGGAGGCCATGGCGGGCCTGGAAAAACCCCTGGTGGTGGCGGTGAACGGGCCTGCCGCGGGGGCGGGCATGAGCCTGGCCCTTTGGGGGGACCTGCGCCTCGCTTCCCAGGAAGCCACCTTCACCACCGCCTTTGTGCGGATCGGCCTGGTGCCGGACTCGGGGATGAGCTTCCTCCTTCCCCGCCTGGTGGGGTTCGCCAAGGCCCAGGAGCTCCTCCTCCTCTCCCCGAGGCTTTCCGCCGAGGAGGCCTTGGCCCTGGGCCTGGTGCACCGGGTGGTGCCGGGGGAAAGGCTTTTAGAGGAGGCTTTGGCCCTGGCCCAGGAGCTTTCCCAAGGGCCCACCCGGGCCTACGCCCTCACCAAGAAGCTCCTCCTGGAAACCTACCGGCTTTCCCTCACGGAGGCCTTGGCCCTCGAGGCCATCCTCCAGGGGGAGGCGGGCCGGACCCAGGACCACGAGGAAGGGGTAAGGGCCTTCCGGGAGAAACGCCCACCCAGGTTTTCGGGCCGATGATCCGCTACCTGAAGGGCACGGTCTTGCAGAAGGGAGAGGGGGGCTTCCTCCTCCTGGTGGGGGGGGTGGGGTTTTGGGTGCAGGCCCCCGAGACCTTCCTCCACACCCTAAAGGAAGGCCAGGAGGTGGCGGTCCACACCCACCTGCAAACCCGGGAGGAGGGCCTTTTCCTCTATGGCTTCCCCGATGAGGAAAGCCTCCTCCTCTTTGAGCTGCTCCTTTCCGTTAGCGGGGTGGGGCCCAAGGTGGCCCTCTCCCTCCTCTCCGCCCTCACCCCCAGGCTGTTGGCCCAGGCCCTGGCCCAGGGGGACCTGCGCCTCCTCACCGCGGCCAGCGGGGTGGGTAAGCGGCTTGCCGAGCGCATCGCCCTGGAACTTAAGGGCAAGGTGCCGCCCCATCTCCAGACCGGGGAGAAGGTGGAAAGCCAAAGGGCGGAGGAGGCCATCCTGGCCCTCACCGCCTTGGGGTTCAAGGAGGGCCAGGCCCGCAGCGTGGTCCTGGACCTCCTGGCGCAACGGCCCCAGGCCCAGGCCCAGGAGCTCATCAAGGAGGCCTTGAAGCGGCTCCGCTAGATCTTCCGAGCCACCCCAGCTCTAGCGCTTTTCCAAGCGGGCGATGAGGGCCTTTAGATCCTCCTGCGCCCGCCCTTGGCGGAAGGGGTTGAAGGGCTCTCCCCGGAGGAGGGCCTGGAAGGCCCCACCCCCCGGTCCCTGTCCCGGAGGCCGTTGACCCTGTCCATCCCCTTGAGGCGGGCCTTGGCGGTTCTGGCGCGCCCTTTGCATTTCCAGCCTGCGGGTGTCCAGCCATTTGAGCTGGGCTGGGGTGAGAATCTTGTCCTCTATTTCCGCCATAATCTTTTCCGCTTCCGCAGGCTTAAGGTCGGGAAGGGTTTGCAACCTCTTAAGGAGGGGCAAAAGCCTCTGGGCCTGCGCCTTGGTGAAGGAAAGCCCCTTCTGCCCATCCATCTCCAGGAGGAGGCGCACCGTGCTGGAAAGCTCAAAAACGGACTGGTACGCCTGCAACCTCTGCCGCACCGCCGGGTCCAGGTTCCCAGGCCCCTGGGCCTGGGCCAAGACCAGCCCCAAAAGCAGGGTTAGCCCAAAGCCGATCGAGTAAATCCTCTGTCCCACGCCGCACCTCCTACTCGTACCGCAAGGCCTCCACCGGATCCAGGCGGGCTGCCCGCCACGCGGGATAGAGGCCAAAGAAAACCCCCACGAAGACGGCAAAGAGGAAAGCCACGGCTGCGCTAAGTGGCGAGAACACCGGGCTTACCCCTATGGCCTGGCCCACAAACCGGGCCATGAGGAGGCCTAGCCCCACCCCTAAAATCCCTCCCCCCACAGAAAGGATCACGGACTCTGCCAAAAACTGGGCCAGGATGTCCTTTGGCCTGGCCCCCAGGGCCTTGCGCACCCCGATCTCCCGGGTGCGCTCCGTGACGGATACCAGCATGATGTTCATGATGCCGATCCCTCCCACCAGAAGGCTGATGGCCGCTACCCCCCCTAGGAAAAGGGTCATGACCAGGGTGGTCTGGTTCACGCTCTGCAGGGCGTCCTGCTGGTTGGTAATGGAGAAGTCGTAGGTACTGGGGTCCACCAGGCCCCGGCGCTCCGCCAGGAACTGGGTGAGCCGTTCTTGAAGTTCCTTGAGGCGATGGCGGTCCGCCCCTTGCACGTAAATAGCATTTACCTTGGGCTCCCCCGCCTCGAGGCGGGCCAGGCGTTGCAGGTAGGTGGAAAGGGGCACGAAAACCTGGTAGTTAAGGCTAGTAAAGCCCTGGTCCCCCTTGTCGGGCAAGACCCCCACCACGGTGAAGGGGATCCCGCCGATGCGCAGGCGCTGGCCCAAGGGATCCTCACCCCCGAAGAGATCCTGAGCGATGCCGTAGCCGATCACCGCCACCCGCCGCCTTTGATCCACATCCTCTTGTGTAAAAAAGCTTCCCCTCTCCGGCTCGGCGTTGCGCACCTGTGCAAAATCGGGCCATGTACCCACCACGATGGCCCTGAGGTTGTTCGCTCCGTATTTGAGCTGGAAGTTTCCCTGGGCCACGGGGGCCACCCCCACCACCTCCTGAGGAAAGGCCTCCCGGATGGCATAGGCGTCGGAAAGGGGAATGGTAGCCGACCCACCAAGGCGCACCAGCCCACCCCCCGGGCCCATTCGCCCCTGGGCGGGACCCACGGTGAGGAGGTTGGTGCCCAATCCTTCCAAAAGGGAGGTGATCCTTTGGGTGGTTCCCTGCCCCACCATGGTGAGGGCCACCACCGCCGCCACCCCGATCACCACCCCCAAAGCGGTGAGGGCAGAGCGCAAGGGGTTGGTGACTATGGCCCCCAAGGCGATGCGCGCCACTTCTCCCAAGGAGAGCCCCACCCTTCCCCGCCGGCCAGCTCCTTTCCCAGGCTCAGCCGCCACCACCCTAACCCCTCCTTTCATCGGCCACGATCTCCCCATCCCGCACCCGCACGATGCGCCGGGTCTTCTCCGCCACCATGGGCTCGTGGGTAACGACGACCACCGTGGTCCCCTCGCGGTTAAGCTCCTGGAAAAGGGCCATGATCTCCTCTCCCGTCTTGGTGTCCAAGGCCCCGGTGGGCTCGTCGGCTAGAAGAAGAGGGGGGTTCAGGGCCAGGGCCCGGGCGATGGCCACCCGCTGGCGCTCTCCCCCGGAAAGCTGGTTGGGGAGGTTCTTGGCCTTGTCCAATAGCCCCACCCGTTCCAAGAGGGCCAGGGCCCGCCGGCGCCGCTCCCCTAGAGGCATGCCCGCATAGGCCAAGGGCACCTCCACGTTCTCCACCGCCGAAAGCCGGGGCAGGAGGAAGAAGGCCTGGAAGACGAAGCCCAAAAACCGATTACGCAGATAGGCCCGCTCCTCCTCGGAAAGGGTGGAAGTGGGTTTACCCAAAAGGAGGTACTCCCCCTCTGTGGGGCGGTCCAAAAGACCAAGGAGGTGAAGCAGCGTGCTCTTGCCGCTTCCCGAAGGCCCCATGATGGAAAGCATCTCCCCTTCCTCCACCCTGAGGTCCACGCCCCTCAGAGCGGGAAAGGAAACCCCGCCGCTTTGGTACACCTTTTTCACCCCCTTAAGCTCCAGGAGCACCGTTACCTCCCAAAGCCCGGGAGGGGAACCGGGGAAGGGGATGAGGGAGTACGGGGGGTCTGGGATGCACCCCCAGCCTTGGGCAGAATCACCTGGTCCCCCTCCTTCAACCCCTCTAACACCGCCACCATCCGGGCATCCTCCGGCCCCAGGGTCACCCGCACGGTGTCCGTGGAGCCATCGGGAAGAAGGACGTTCACGTAGGCCCGGCCCCGCACCCGCTCCACCGCCCGCTTGGGAACCACCAAAACCCCCCGGGCCTCCTCCACCACGATCTCCCCGTCGGCGCTCATGCCTGGGCGCAAGCGCTCATCGTAAGGTAGGCGCACGGTCACCTTGAAGACGGGGATATTGTTCACCACCTGGCCCTGGGGGCCAATGGCCTCCACCTGGCCCATGAAGGTTTCTCCTGGCAGCCCCTCTAGGGTCACGTTCACCTTCTGCCCTACCTGGACCTTGGCGATCTCCGTTTCATCCACCTCCAGGGCCAAGGTGTATGTGGAAAGGTCACCCAGGGTGAGGAGTGGAGTATTCGGACCCACCTGCGCCCCGGCGCTTGCGGAAACCGAAAGCACCACTCCGGCCAAGGGGGCACGGACCCGGGTCTTTTCCAGGTTGGACCGGGCTTCCTCCAGGGCCAGACGGGCTTGGGCTAAAGCCGCCTCCTGGGCCTTGAGGTCCTCTTGCAACTGGGCTTGGCGCAGGCGCAGGCTTTCCCGTTGGGCCTCGAGGCCAGCCCGGGTGTTTTCCAAAGTGCGCAGGGCGTTGGCGTAGGCGGCTTCCGCCTCCAAAAGTGCCTGGCGGCTGGCCCCTCCCGCCTGGTAAAGCAACTGGGTAGCCTCTAGGTTGCGCCGGGCGGTCTCTAAGGAGGCCTGGGCATTGGCGTGGGCCACCTCGGCGCTTTTCACGCTGGCCCGCAAGGAAGCCAGGCTACTTTCCCCTTGGATGCGGGTGTTGGCCAGGTTGGCCTGAGCCCTTTGCAGATCGGCTTGGGCCTGCTCCAGGGCTCGGCGGAAAGGGGCCGGGTCCAGCTCTGCCACCACCTCACCCTCCTTCACCTCTTTCCCCTCATCCACCACGGAAAGGAGGGTCCCCTGGACCTCGGGGCGCACCTCGAGGGTCTGCCACGGGGCCAGGCGCCCCGAGCCCGCCACGGTTACCCGCACCTCTCCCCGAGCCACGGTGTAGACCTCGGGAACCTCCTGGACACGCGAAGGGCCCTTGGGACGGAGAAGAAGGTAACCCCCTATCCCAAGAAGCAACCCCAAGGCCAAAAGGAGCCAACGCCTCATGGCTCCACCCCCAAGCCCGTGAGGTCCTGCCCTGCCGCCACGCTCAAAGCCGCCAGAGCCCGCCAGTAGGCGTTTTGCGCCTGCAAGAGGGAGTGCTGGGCCTGAAGGTGGCCCACCTCCTCTTGCTCTAGCTGCAGGAGGCTGATGGTCCCTGCCTGGAAGGAGCGCCGGGCCACCCCCAGGGTCTTCTCCTGGTTGGCCAGGGCTTCCCGGGCGGTGAGCACCTGGCCCCAGGCCGCTTGCGCCTGGGCGTAGGCGCTCTCCAAGGCGGAGAGGGCCTGGGCCAGGGTGTTCCCCTGGTTTCTGCGGGCGGTTTCCAGGCTGGAGCGGGCCTTTTCCAGGGTCAGGCGGGGGGTGTAGTCGTTATCGGCCAGGCTCACCTGGAGTTCCGCCAGCTCCACCGCCTGCCGGGCCTGCAAAAGGCTGAGGAGGCGGTTTGCCAACCCTTCCTTCAGGGAGTCCAGGCCCACGCCCAAGGGTTTGGGCTCGGGTAAGGGGGAAAGCCTAGGCTCCTGGGGAAGGGCAAGGCCCAACACCGCCTCCAAGGCCTTGACCAGGGCTGGACGTTGGCCTTGGGCGTTTTTCCAGGCCAGCTCCGCCGAGCGCAAGGCAGCCTCAGCCTTGGCCACATCCAAATCGGTGGCGTTGCCCGCTTGGCGCCGGGCGCGGACCACCGCCAGGTTTCTTGCCGCCAGCGCCCGGTTGGCCTCCAACACCTTTTCGTTCTCCTGGGCCTCGAGGAGGTTGGTGTAGGCGGCAAGGAGGCTCTGCAAAAGGCTAAGGCGGCCCGCCTGTACCTGGAGCTCCGCCAGGGCCAAGGCCTGCCGCGCCTGGGTGAGGGGCTGGATCAAGGTGCTGGGATCAGCCTCTAGGGCCCCAAGTTCCACCCTCGCCGATTCCCGGGAAAGGAGGGCATTTTGGTACCCGGGGTTATGCTGTAAAGCCGTTTCCCATGCGCCCCCCCAGTCCAAAACCGACTGGGCTAGAGCCATGGCACCCAAGAAAAAAACCGCCAGCGTCCACCTCATTCCTCACCTCCCAAAAGGGATTCCCCCATGGCATCCAAAAGGGCGTAGTAGGCCTGCAAAAGCCCAGCCCTGGCCCCCTCCCATGCCCGCTGGGCCTGCAAAAGGCCGAGCTCCGCCTGCTTCACCTCCAGGATGGTTCCCGTACCCGCCTCCAGGCGCCTCCTGGCATTATCCAAGGAGTTCTCCGCCGCCTGTAGGCTCTTTGCCACCACCTCCAGCTGCCCCTGGGCCTGCACGAGGGTCTGGTGCTTGGACCTAAGGTCCAGCTCCGCCGTAACCAAGGCGTTGGCCAGGTTCCGCCTAGCCTGCTCCACCGCCCCCTCCCTAAGGGCAAGGGCTGCGTCTTGGGAGGGTTGCAGTAGGGGCAGGCTGGCCTGGAGTTGGAGGCTGGTCTGGCTTTGCGACGTTCCCGAACTGTACTGGAGGCTGTACCCCAGCTGCCCGGTCTTCAGGTCCAGGCTGACCCCCAGGCTACCTGGTCCTTCCGCCACACTTACACCCAGGCTCACGGAGGGGAAAAACCGGTCCCGCCGGGCCTGGGCCAGAAGGGCCTCCGCCTCTTCCAGGGCCAGCCTGGCCTTTTGCACATCGGGCCTCCGTTCCCTGGCGGCCAAGGCCTCGTCCAGGGTGGGCGGGGTCTGGGGAAGGGACAGGGGAAAAGGTTCCACCTGGGTGCCCAAGCTGGCCTCGAGGCGGGCTTTGGCCAAGTTCCAGGAAAGCTCTGCCTGCAAGGTGTCTGCCTGTGCCTGGGCCAGGCTGGCCTGGGCCTCTAGAAGCGCCTGGAAAGTGGCCTGGCCCCTGGCTTGCTGGGCCTCCACCGCCTTGAACTGGGCCTCCCTAAGCTCCAGAGCCTTCCTGGCCACCCCAAGGTCCAACCCCGCCAGGTAGGCCTCCAGGTACTGGGACAGGACCTTCTGGAAGAGGGCGTTCTCCTGGGCCTTGATGTCCAGAAGGGTTTGGCGGTAAGCCCGTTTGGCTGCCTCCAGGTTATCCTGGGCTGGCCCCCAGGGCAAAAGAGGCAGACTTCCCCCCACCCCCAGGGAAAGGGTTTCCTGGCCCAAGGGGGTCCGGGCATAGCTACCCTGAGGGGTCAGGGTCGGGAAAAGCCCCGCCTGAGCTGCCTTCAAGGAAAGCTCTGCCTGCACCCTCTCCGCCTCCAGGTCCCGAAGGGCCGGGCTTTGGCGCACCAGGGCCAGAAGGTCCACCCCCCCGGCCAAGGCGGGCAGAAAGAGGAAAAGCCACCACACCTGCTTCATCTCAAAGGCAGCCTACGGCTGCGGGGTTAGCCCGGGGTTAAGGGGAAGGCGGAGCCCCGCCCTAAGCCCTGTGGGGTGATGGGGCAAAAGTTCTAGGCGTCCCCCATGGGCCTCGGCCACCTTCTTGGCCACGGAGAGGCCAAGCCCCTCCCCCGGGCTTGGGGAGGCGCGGAAGAAGGGTCTTCCCGCCTCCTTGAGGGCCGCCTCGGGCATCCCTGGCCCCTGGTCCTGCACCTCCAAGACCACTCCCTCCCCTTCCAGCCGCAACACCACCTCCACCCCCTTCCCCTCCCCGTGGAGGAAGGCGTTTTGCAGGAGGTTGCGCAGGGCCTGGGCAAGGAGCAGGGGATTCCCCTGGAAAGGGAGGCTTTCCGGACCCCGGTAGGGCACGCCGAAGGCCTCGGCCTCCTGGCGGGCCAGCTGGGCCAGGTCCAGGGGAATCCTCTCCACCCGCCCCTCCCGGGCCAGGACCAAGAGAGCCTCCACCAGGCGCTTCATGCGCAGAAGCTCTTCCTTGACCGCCTCTTGGACCTCTTCCCGGGGAAGGTAGCCGGCCTCCGCCGCCTCCAGCTGAGCCAAGGCCGCCGCCACCGGGGTTCTCAGCTCGTGGGCGGCATCTCGGGTAAAACGGCGCTCCCTTTCCAAGAAGGCCTCAAGCCGCTCCAGCATATGGTTGAAGGCCTGGGCCAGGGACTTGAGCTCCCCGCCCCCTCCCGGGGCCACCCGGTGGGAAAGGTCCCCGGAGTCCGCCACCTGCTTGGCCACCTCCGTGAGGCGGGAAAGGGGCCGTAGGGCGGCTTGGGCCAGCCTCGAGGCCAGAAGCACCGCCAACAGGGTAAGCAAGGCCCCGCTTCCCAGAAGGGCCAGGCGGAAGCGGGCCAAGGCCCCCGCCGCCCCGGGGTCGTACCGGGCCACGGTGAGGGTACCCCCCGGCACCTCCAGCACCAAGACCCGCCACCCTTCCTGCCAATAGGCCCCTGGGGTAAACCGCGGCCAGTCTGGAAAGTTGGGACTTTGGTGTGCCTCCTCCCCCTGCACCAGGCGGAAGGCAAACTCCCCTCGAGGAGGTCTACGCCCTTCGGAAAGGGCCGCCACATAGAAGAGGAGGGAGCGGTCCAGGTCGGCCTCGAGGAGGCGCTTGAAGGCCACGTAGCTCAAAGCCCCCTGGAAGAGGAGGGCAAGCCCAATGGAAATGGTCAGGAAAAGGGCTAAGCGGGCCCTAAGGCTCATGGCCAAGCCGGTACCCCCCGGGCACGGTGCGTATGACCTGCGAATGAAGTTTCTGCCTCAGGTAGTGGATGTACACCTTCACCGCTCCCACCTTCTCCGCATCCCCAAAGACCTTTTCCGCCAACGCTTCCGGGGAGAAAACCCGGCCCGGATGGAGCAAAAAAACCTCCAAAAGGGCGAACTCCTTGAGGGAAAGGTTCACCTGCTGGCCCTTATGGTAGACCGCCCGCCCTGCCAGGTCCACCTCCAGGTCCCCCAAGCGAAGACGGGAGGCCTTGGCCTCCGCCTGCCGGCGGAAAAGAGCCCGCACCCGGGCCAGAAACTCCTCCAGGTGAAAGGGCTTCACCAGGTAGTCATCCCCACCCAGGTCCAGACCCCTTACCCGGTCCTCCAGGGCATCCCGGGCGGTGAGGAAAAGGATGGGCCCCTTGTACCCCGCCAGGCGCACCTCCTCGCCGAAACGGAAGCCCCCATCGGGATCCTCGGGCAAGCGCACGTCCAGGACCATTAAGTCGGGCTCCAGCTCCAAGAAGGCCTCCCTGGCCTCCTCCAGACCCTTGGTCCAGCGCACCCCATAGCCCTGGGCCCTTAAAGCCCCCTCCACCGCCCGGCCCAGGTGGGGCTCATCCTCCAAAAGCAGAACCTGCACAGCTTCAGTATGCAACCGAGCGGTTAGGCCAAGGTTATGGGGACTAACGCTACCCTAACCCCTCTTACCTACCCTTTAGAGCATGGGCCGGTACGGGGCCAGGTGGGAAGGCATCCTGGGAAGTTTCCTGGAGGTTCAGCTTCACGTACCCCCGTGGAAGGCGCAAAGGGTCTTCCAGGTCATCCTGGGGGAAGTGCAAAGGCTCGAGGGCCTCTTCAGCCGCCACCGGGAAAGCGAGCTCACCCGTCTGGTCCACCAAGGGGGAGGTTGGCCGAGCCCGGAGATGCGGGAGGTGTTGGCCACGGCCCTAGCCCTTCAGGAAGCCACGGGAGGAGCCTTCCACCCGGCCCCTCGCCATGGCGGAGAAGCCTTGCGCTTCCGGGGAGATGAGGTCGACATCTTGGCTCCCCTGGACTTGGACGGCCTGGCCAAGGGCTACATCGCCGACCGGGCGGCCCAAGCGGCCATCCAAGCGGGGGCCCGGTCCGTCTTGGTGAACCTGGGCGGGGACCTGGCCCGCCTGGGCCCTGGGAAGGCGGAGGTAGCGGTGGAGGATCCTCAGGGCCCCGACAACGCCAAGCCCTCTTGGATCCTGCTTCTGAGGGAAGGGGGCGTGGCCACCAGCGGGCTACGGCACAAGGGGCTCCACCTTCTAGATCCCCAGCGGAAAGCTCCGGTAAGTCCCCTAACAGCCATACAGGCCACGGTGATCGCCCCTAGCGCTCTCCTGGCCGATGGCCTCACCAAGGCCCTCTTTCTCCTGGGGAAGGAAGGGTTTTCCGTGCTCAGAAGCTTTGGAGCCGGGGGAATCCTCTTCACCCCCGATGGCCCTGTACCGAGCCCAGAGCTTAGGGAGGAAGGGATGCTTAAGCGTTATTACAGTCGTAGAAGCTTTTTCCGGAGGGTGCTGGGCGGAGCCTTGGCCTTGGGGTTGGTTAAGGGCCAGGGCAAGGCCTGGCCGCAAGGGATGGAGCTCAGGGTCCGCTTTGCCTACGAGGGAGGAGGGTTCCGCTACCGGGCCCCATACGTGGCCGTCTACGTGGAGGACGAGAGGGGGAACCTGGTCCGCACCCTAGGGCTTTTCCTCATGCCGGGGAAGGGGGAACGGTGGTGGAACGCCCTCCGGCGCTACTTTACCCTGGGGAGCCTCGAGGCCATGCGCACCCTTTCCGGCCCCACCCGCCCCCCAGGACAGTACACCCTGGCCTGGGATGGCCTGGACGAGTGGGACCGCACCGTGCCTCAGGGAAGCTACTACGTGTGCGTGGAGTACGCCCGGGAACATGGCCCCTACGAGCTTTTCCGGGAAAGGGTGGAGATTGGGGACAGGCCCTTCCAGAAAACCTACCCCTTGAGAGGGGAGCTTAAGGAGGTGAGCCTTGATTACCGCAGGAAAACCTAGGAGCGGAGCTAGCCCCCTCAGAGCCCGCCTTTACTCCTGGGCCCGGGTCCTTCATCTTTACCTTTCCATGCTGGCCCTAATGGCGGTCCTCTTCTTCGCCCTCACCGGCCTCACCCTGAACCACCCCGAGTGGTTCGGGGAAGGGCGGGTGCGAAAGCTCACCGGCACCCTGGCTGATGCCCCCTACCTGCAGGGGGAGACCGTGAACTGGCTGAGGCTTGCCGAGGACCTCCGGGCCCTCGGGCTCAGGGGGCGGGTTTCCGAGTACGGCCAGAACAGGGCCCAGGCCTGGCTCTCCTTCCGGGCTCCCGGGTATGGCGCCGATGCCCAGGTGGACCTAAAGACGGGGGTGTACACCCTAAGCATCACGGAGGCCGGCCTGGTGGCGGCCCTCAACGACCTGCACAAGGGCCGGGATACTCCAGGGGCCTGGAAGTGGGCCATAGATCTCTCCGCCCTCTTCCTGACCCTGGTGAGCCTCACGGGCCTGCTTCTGAGCCTCTTTCTGCGCAAAACCCGACGCGCGGCCCTCCTCACCCTGCTTTTGGGCCTTCTCCTCTTCGGGGGCCTGGCCCTCTGGGCCTCCCTTTAAAGCTCGTCCAAAGCCTCCCTCGGGGTGCGGCGGGCGGCCAGGTGGCCCCCTTCCCGCCCTGCCAGGGGAAAGAGGGCCTCAAAGGGCCCCTCCAGGGCCAGGAGGCTTTCCCCCTGGAAGACCTTTGCCCCTGCGGGCGGGGTTCCCTCTAGGCCGAAGGGGAAAAGGGCCAAAAAGCCCTCCCCTGGCTCCCCTTCGCCTTGGTCCAGGTAAAGGGCCACGGGCTCCACAAACCCCATGAGCCGGGTGCGGTTTAGCTCCCGCCTTAAGGCCTGGAGGGCCCTGGGGTGGGAAGCCCCTTGCCAAAGGAGGAAATCGGCCTCGGCGGAAAGCCCCACCAGGCTGTAGACGGCCAAGAACCCTTCCCTTTGCTGCCAGCGGCCGAGGAGCTCGGCCAACTCCTCCTTAAGGTGCTCCTGCCCCTCCGCCTCGAGGCGGCGGAACTCCGGCAGGACCCGAAAGAGCCCAAAGGACCAAAGGAGAGGCATCAGCCCACCCCCAAAAACCGGGCCAGATCCTCCGGGGAAAGGTGTTTTCCCACGTAAAAGGGCCCAAACTCCCCAAAGCGGGCGGAAACCTCGTCAAAGCGCATCTCGTACACGATCTTCTTGAACTGGATGGGATCCCCGCTGAAGAGGTCCACCCCCCACTCCCAGTCGTCCAGGCCCTGGGCCCCGCTGATCACCTGCAGGACCTTCCCCTGGTACTTCCTTCCCGTTTCCCCATGGGCCTTCATGAGCTCCGCCCGCTCCTTGGCGGGGAGCAGGTACCAGTTGTCCTGGCCCTGTCGCCTTTTGTTCATGGGGTAAAAGCAGACATACCCCTCCTTGGGCACCTTAGGGGTGAGGCGGGGCTTGACGTAGGGGGCCTCGGGGTCCAGGGGACCGGTCTGGCTTCCCAGCTCCACCACGGAGTAAAACCCGTAGGCGGGGCTTAGGTAGTGGGCGAAGAGGCTTCGGTTAAGCCTGGTCTCCACCGCCAAAAGGGCGTCCACGTTCTCCCGAAGGTTCAGGAAGAGGAGGTCGGCCTTGTGGGTGATCACCTGGTACACGCCAAAGGACCCCTTGCCCTCCGCCTCCACCTCCTCCCACTCCCTCAGGATCGCGCGAAGCTCCGCCCAGGCCTCCTCCCGCTCCCCTTGGGAAGCAGAGAACCAAGCAGCGTAGTCCAGGTGGCGGAAGTCGTGGAGGATGTGCCAGCCCTCGAGGGTAAAGGTGGGCTCGGGAATGTAACCTCCCATGCCCCCACTATACCCTCGGGATATACTCCCAGCATGGTGGCCCTACACGTAGGCCTTACCCTTCTCCTGGCCTGGCTTTTGGGCCGCTACGGGGCCAGGGCCCTGAACGCCCTGGGGCGCCTAACGCCCACAAAACGGGACGACCGGCTGTTCCAGCTCCTGGGCCTCCTTTGGTGGGGGGTGGTGGCCCTCCTGGCCCTAAGCTACCTGGCCCACGCCCTCGCCTGGCCCCTGGAGCCCTTGGCCACCTGGGGGAAAGCCCTGGTGGGGTGGCTGGGAAGCCGGGGCTTGGCCATCTTGGCGGTGGCCGCCCTCACCTTCCTGGCCTACCGCCTCATCCCCCTCCTCCTGGCCCAGCTACCCGAGCCGGAAGGGGAGCTCACCCGGGAGGCGGTGCGGCGGAAAACCCTAAGGGTGGTGGCGGAGTCGGTTCTCCGGATCGCCATCCTGGTCCTGGGTGGGCTCTTTTTGCTCTCCAACCTGGGCTTTAACGTCACCGCTCTCCTGGCGGGGGCTGGGGTGGTGGGCCTAGCGGTAAGCTTCGCCGCCCAGAACCTGGTTCGGGATTTCATTAACGGGTTTTTCATCCTCCTGGAGGATCAGTATGGGGTGGGGGATATCGTGCAGATAGGCGGGGTGGGAGGTAAGGTGGAACGCTTCAACCTGAGGGTCACCGTCCTGCGGGACCTGGAGGGCCGGGTCCACTTCATCCCCAACTCCGAGGTGCGCCAGGTGACGGTCCTCACCCAGGAGTGGAGCCGGGCGGTGGTGGACGTGGGGGTGGCCTACAAGGAGGATCTGGACCGGGTTTTGGCGGTGTTCCAGGACGAGGTGGCCCGCTTCCACCAAGACCCAGCGTGGCAGGACCGCTTCACCGAGCCCCCTGAGGTCCTGGGGGTGCAGAACCTGGACCAAAGCGCCGTGGTCATCCGGGTCCTCTTCAGCACCAAGCCTGGGGAGCAGTGGGCGGTGGCCCGGGAGTTCCGCCGCCGCATCAAAAACCGCCTGGACCGGGAGGGAATCGAGATCCCCTACCCCCACCAGAAGCTCTACTTTGGCGAACCCCTTAGGCTGGAGAAGGGAGCGTAAGGATGCCGGACGTTTACAAGACCATCCTGGAGGCCCTCCGCCCCCACCTGGGCACCAGGGCCGAGGCGGTGCTGGAGGAGGGGCTAAAGCGCCTGGGCAAAGGGCCTTCTGAGCTCACCCCGGCGGATGGGGCCCACCTCCTGAAGGGCCTGGTGTACCGCGAGCTCCAGGCCCGCATGCGTCCGGAGGAGGCCAGACGGTTGGTGGAGGGGGTGCTGGCCCAGATAGAAGGCCAAGGGACTAGGCTGGCCAAACTGGAACAGGGCTTGAAACGCTTCGGGCTTTACGTGGACTGGCCGGAGGTGGCCCGCCTCCGGGCCCTGTTGAACCGCCTGCGCCAGGCCCCGGACCCCGGGCTTTTGGCGGAGGGGGAGGAGCTTTTAGAGGCCCTGGGGGAGAAGCTGGAGGAAGCCCTCCTGCGCCAGGCCCAGGACCTGGCCCACCTGGAGGAGGCCCTGGAAAGGGTGCGCCACCTGGGAGGGCCCAAGGTGCGCAGGCTGGAGAGCCTGGTGGAAACCATCCGCCAGGCTCAGGGGGAGGGCATCCTGGCCCAGGCGGAGGTGGAGCGGGCCCGGAGCCTGGCCCTGGAGCTACGGAAGTTCCTGGAGTCCAGCGCCGTCAAGCCCCCCACCCTGCCGGAGATCGTCTTTGAAACCCAGGAAACCCCGCCCCCTTCCCACCCCACCGACGTCTTCCTCACCGTGGAGGAAGCCTCCGAGCTGGAAGGGGAGCTATTGGTGGACCTCGAGGCCCTATCCCAGGAGGCCAGCCAGCGGATCCTGGCCCTGGAGGTGGAGGAGGAAAAGCGCAGGCTGGAGGAACTCTTAAGCCGCTATGCGCCCCTGGTGGAAAGGGCCACGGTAAGCCCCCTTCTCGCCGAGGTCCAGGCCCTCTTGGACGCGGGCACCCCCGTGGGGGAGAAGCTCAAGGCCCTGGAGGAGGCCTTCCAGGAGGCGGGGAGAAACCTGCGGGCGGAAAAGCGGGCCCGGCTGATCCAGCTTCAGGAGGCCCTGCGCCTCCTTTCCCTTCCCGAGGAGGCCAAGCTCCCCTTGCAACAGGCCCTAAAGCTGGCGGAGGAAACCCTGGAGGAGGGGGGCTACCCCGACCTCCTTCCCCTGGAGGAGGGGCTTAGGCGCCTGGAGGCGGAGGCTCGGCGCAAGGCGGAGGAGGAGAAGCGCCTTTTCCAGGAGAAAGAGGCCCTGGTGGAGGAGCTAAAGGAGAAGGGCGAGGCCTTCCGCCCGCTTCTGGAAGAACTGCAGGCCCTTCCCCTGGAGGCCCTTCCCCAAAGGCTTCCCGAGGTGCGGGCCCGCTACGCCCAGCTCCTCAAGGCCCAAGGGGAGGAGGCCGCCCTAAGGGCTAAGCTTAGCCAGGCGGCCAAGGCCCTGGAGGCCCTAAAGCCCGAGGCCCTGGCCCTGGGCCTGAAGGAGAAGGTGGCAGAGGCGGAAACCCTCCTGGCCCAGGGAGGCCTTCCCGATCTGGGAGCCCTGCAAAAGAGCCTCGAGGAAGCCAAGGCCCAGGCCCGGCAGGAGGCCCTTTTGGAACTGGGCCGCCTCCAGGCCCTGGCGGAGCGCTTCCGCGGCTTCGGAGGAGAGGGTGTCTTGCGGGCCATCGCCGAGGAAAAGGGCAAGCCCCTCCCCGACCCCACCCCCATCGCCCGGGCCCTGGAGGCCTTAAAGCGGCGGATGGAGGTGAAGCGGGAGGAGCTCACCACCCGCCTCACCGCCTTCTTCCAAAGCTACTTCCGCCTCGAGGGGTTCCAAAGCGAAACGAGCCGCCGCCTGAGGGCTCTTCTGCCGGTGCTCCAAAGCGCTCAGGAAAAGCTTCCCCGCCTAGGACCCCAAGGCCTCCTCCAGGTGGAGAAGACCCTGGGCCAGGCGGAGGCCCTTCTCCGGGAGCTGGAAAGGGAGCGGGAAGCCGCCAAGGCCGTGCTCCAGGAGATTAAGGGCGAGGACCTGGAGGCCCTCCTGGAGGTCTTGGACGGGGGAAGGGCCCAAGCCCAGGCCGCGCCCTCCGGGTCCCAGGTGGCTTCCCCAGGGGAGCTGGAGGCGGACCTCTCCCCCTTGCGCCTTCCCGGGGTGGAGGTGCTGGGTTACCTGGGGGAGGCCTTGCCCCTGCCCAAAGAACCCCTGGAGGCCCTGGTCCAGGCCCTGGACGGGCTGGATAAAAGCCTAGGCCAGACCCGGGGGCCTGCGGCCATCCTCCTGGGGGAGAAGGCCCTGGTCCTGGCCCCAAGAAAGGGCCGCACCCTGGTGGCCTTGCTGGAAAGGTCCAGCCTGTCCGCCTTCCTCCTGGAACTCGCCTCCTAGGGGTGCTACACTGAAAAATAGTGGTAACCGCTTCGGCCCTTTGGGACAAGCTTGCACCCCTTCTAGACTACCTTCCAGCAGGGGAACGGGAAAAGGTGCGGGAGGCCTACCTCTTTGCCGAGGAGGCCCACCGGGGCCAGCAGAGAAAAAGCGGGGAGCCCTACATCACCCACCCGGTGGCGGTGGCGGAGATCCTGGCCTCCTTGCACATGGATGCGGATACCGTGGCCGCAGGCCTCCTCCACGACACCCTGGAGGACTGCGGGGTGGCCCCCGAGGAGCTGGAAAAGCGCTTTGGCCCAGGGGTGCGCAAGCTGGTGGAGGGGGAGACCAAGGTCAGCAAGCTCTACAAGCTGGCCAACCTCGAGGGGGAGGAAAGGAAGGCCGAGGACCTTCGCCAGATGTTCATCGCCATGGCGGAGGACGTGCGCATCATCATCGTGAAGCTGGCGGACCGCCTCCACAACCTCCGCACCCTGGAGCACATGCCCCCCGAGAAGCAAAGGCGCATCGCCCAGGAAACCTTGGAGATCTACGCCCCCCTGGCCCACCGCCTGGGGATGGGGCAGCTGAAGTGGGAGCTGGAGGACCTCTCCTTCCGCTACCTCCACCCCGAGGCCTACCACGCCCTTCTCTCCCGCATCCAGGAAACCCAGGAGGCCCGGGAGCGCATCGTCCAGAAGGCCATGGCTGCCCTGGAGGAAACCTTGCGCCAGGACGAGCTCCTCCAGGCCCAGCTGCAGGGCTTTGAGGTGACGGGCCGGCCCAAGCACCTCTACTCCATCTGGAAGAAGATGGAGCGGGAGGGGAAGGCCCTGGAGCAGATCTACGACCTCCTGGCGGTGCGGGTGATCCTGGACCCCAAGCCCGCCCCCACGGAGGAGGGTAGGGCCCTAAGGGAAAAGCAGGTTTGCTACCACGTCCTGGGCCTGGTCCACGCCCTTTGGCAACCCATCCCTGGACGGGTTAAGGACTACATCGCCGTGCCCAAGCCCAACGGCTACCAGTCCCTCCACACCACGGTCATCGCCCTGGAGGGGCTCCCCTTGGAGGTGCAGATCCGCACCCAAAAGATGCACCGGGTGGCCGAGTACGGGATCGCCGCCCACTGGCTTTACAAGGAGGGCCTCACCGATCCCGAGGAGCTGAAGAGGCGGGTTTCCTGGCTGAAAAGCATCCAGGAATGGCAGCAGGAGTTTAGCAGCTCCCGGGAGTTCGTGGAGGCGGTAACCCGGGACCTTTTGGGGGGCAGGGTCTTCGTCTTCACCCCCAAGGGGCGGATCATCAACCTGCCCAAGGGGGCCACCCCCGTGGACTTCGCCTACCACATCCACACCGAGGTGGGGCACCACATGGTGGGGGCCAAGGTGAACGGGCGGATCGTTCCCCTCTCCTACGAGCTACAAAACGGGGAGATCGTGGAGATCCTCACCAGCAAAAGCGCCCACCCCTCCAAGGACTGGCTGGAGTTCGCCAAGACCCGTAGCGCCAAGAGCAAGATCCGCCAGTACTTCCGCACCCAGGAGCGCCAGGAAACCTTGGAACGGGGACAGAACCTCCTGGAGCGTTACCTGAACCGCCGGAGCCTCCCCAAGCCCAGCGACAGCCAGCTGGAGGAGGCCGCCAAAAAGCTGGGCCTCGCCCCTTCCCCCGAGGAGCTCTACCTGGCCTTGGCCCTGAACCGCATCACCCCCAAACAGGTGGCGGAGAAGCTTCACCCCAAGGCCCTCCTGAAACCGGAAAAACCCAAGGCCATCCCCAAGAACGAATGGGGGATCCGCCTGGAACAGGACCTCCAGGCCCCCATCCGCCTGGCCTCCTGTTGCGAGCCCATGAAGGGGGACGCCATCCTGGGCTTCGTCACCCGGGGCCGGGGGGTTACCATCCACCGGGCGGACTGCCCCAACCTGCGCCGGATCCTCCAGGGACCGGAGGCCGACCGGGTCATGGGGGCCTACTGGGAGGGGGTGGGGGGCAAGGTGGCCACCCTCGAGGTCCTGGCCCAGGACCGCACCGGCCTCCTGAGGGACGTGATGCAGGTGGTGGCCGAAGCGGGCAAAAGCGCCCTGGGCTCGGAGACGCGGATCCTGGGCCCCATGGCCCGCATCCGCCTCCGCCTCATCGTGCAGGATGGGGAGCGGGAAGCCCTGGCCCAGGCCCTAAGGGGGGTGAGAAGCGTGCAGGAGGTGCGCTGGGTCTAGAGGAGCCGCACCCAGACCTCCCGCATCCTGGGCCCGTCAAACTCCGCCAGGAACACCTGCTGCCAGCGGCCAAGCCTGAGCCTCCCCCCTTCCGCGGGAAGGAGGAGGTGGACCCCGGTGAGGAGGCTTTTCAGGTGGGCGTGGGAGTTCCCCTCCCCATGCCGGTCTTTGGGGTGGAGCTTGGGGGCCAGCTCCTCGAGGCGGGCCAAGAGGTCGTGGGCCACATCGGGATCCGCCCCCTCCTGCACGGTGAGGGCACAGGTGGTGTGGGGAACGAAGAGGTAGACTAGGCCGGTATGCCCCGCCAAGGCCTCTTCCACCTGGCGGGTGATGTTCACCAGGCCCTCCTTGGGTGTGGGGATCCGGATGGCCTTCATCCCTTTAGCATACGAGGCCAGTAAAGCCAGGCCCTTAAGCAAAGGGTTAAGATACCTTCGTTTGCTACCTTAAAGCTCCACCCCAGCCATTTGCAGCAGGACATGGCTGCGGAT